>CAMFHW010000324.1 GCA_945952175.1 uncultured Phenylobacterium sp.
GGGGAGAGCGGAACACTTGCATGCGCGATCCGAGACAGGTCTGGACAGGAGCCGGCCGCGCGTAGGGGCACGCGCGGCCGGCGGCTGCGATCAGTAGGTCCAGTTGAGGCGGACGCCGAAGTATCGCGGCTTGTTCACCGAACCCAGGGGGATCGGATAGAAGTCGCCGAACGGCGAGTTGACGATACCGTACTTGTCGAAGGCGTTGTTGACGAAGAGCATGGCCTGCAAGTCGTCGCGCAGGTTGGCCGTGGCGCGCAGGTCCATGATTCCGTAGCCGCCGCGCATGGTCTTCGAGTTGAACGCCACCGGCGCCTTGGAGAGATACCGGTAGCTCGCCTCGAAGAGCGGGCTGAACTTCCACTCCGGACGCCAGCTCGCGGTCGCCGAGGCGGTCCATTTCGACGAGCCGGGCAGGGTGGTGCCGGAGGGATAGCCGCCGCCGACCGCGAAGGTGTCGGGCACGAACTTCGAGACCCGGGCGTCCTCATAGGTGACGTTGGACTGCAGATCGAACTGCGGCGTGACCTTCCAGGTCCCGGAGAATTCGACGCCGTCGATCTTGGCGCCGCCGGCGTTGGTCACATAGGCGAAGTAGTAGGGCGCCGGGGTGAACAGGCGGACCTGGATGTCCTTCCAGTCGATGTGGAAGACGGTGAAGTCCAGCAGGACCTTGCGGTCGAATAGGTCGACCCGCGTGCCGACCTCGAAGTTGCGCAGGGAGTCGCTGTTGTAGGTCTGCGGCGCGCCGCCCGTCAGGGCCGGCGGGTTCGGGTTGGCCCCGCCGAGGCGGAAGCCTTCCGAATAGGTCGCGTAGGCCATCAGCCCTTCGTGCGGACGCCAGGAGAGGGTGGCCTTCGGGGTGAAGCCGCTCTCCGACTGGTCGGCAGTGTAGGTGCTGCCCGTCGCGTCATAGACGCCGTTGAAGCTCGCGCTCGGCGGGCGGGTGACAGTGGTCGTGCCCTCGGTCTTGAACCAGCGGCCGCCCACGGTGAGGTTCAGCTGAGGCGTGATGTCGTAGGCGACTTCGCCGAACAGGCCGTAGTCCTTGTTGTCCTGGTCGGTCCAGTAGCGGGTGAACTGGTCGTTGGGCGCCAGGAGGTTGCCCGACAGCCCGCCGAACAGCGCCGGGTGGGCGGTGATATAGGCCGCCGAGCCCGGTTGGTGGGTGTTGTCGCGCAGGGACTTGGTGCTGGTGTAATAGGCGAAGCCGAGCAGCCAGCGCAGCTTCTGGTCCTGCTTGGAAGCCAGGCGGACTTCATAGTGTTCGGCGCGCGCGCGGGCCTGGGTGAAGTCGTCCGTCGGCGTGCCCTGCAGATAACCGGTCAGGGTGGAGTCGAAGGTGGTCGAGGACCGCTTGCGGGCGAATCCGGTCAGGACGGTCAGGTCGCCGAAGCCGACATCCTGGTCCCAGCGCAGGCTGTGGAGTTGCAGCGAGGTGTCCTGCGGCTCCGGCACATAGGTGTCACGGGTAAGCGTGCCGACCAGGACATAGGTCTGATCGTCCAGGTGGGTCTCCTGGAGCATGCTGAGCCAGGTGAACTTGGTCCCGGCGACGGGCTCGTAGACCGCGGAGAGCCGGCCGCCGTCGGTGCGCAGGTTGTTCGCGCCCTTCACGCCCGTGCGGGTATTGTCCAGGTAGCCCGCGTCATAGCGGTCGAGGCCGACGATGCGGATCGCCAGCTTGTCGTTGATCGGGAGGTTGACCATCCCCTTGATCGAATAGTTGGCGTCTTCGGAATTGCGGGTGCTGCCGACCGAGGCTTCCGCCGCTGCGCCGAACTTGGTGAGATCCGCCGGCTTGGCGATGTAGTTCACCAGGCCGCCCAGGGTGGCCGCGCCGAACAGCGTGCCCTGCGGCCCGCGCAGGACTTCCACCCGCTCCAGGTCGAAGGCGTCGACGTCGGGGATGACGATCGGCCAGCCCGCTTCGCTCAGCGGCACTTCGTTGATGTAGTAGCCGACGACCGTCTGGCCCTGCTCGTGATAGGTGCTGGCCGAGATGCCGCGGATCACCACCTCGGATACGCCGGGCTGGTAGTCGTTGAAGACCACGCCGGGCAGTTTGGTGATGTAGTCGGACAGGCTCTGCGCGCCGGTCTTCTGCAGCTCCTCGCCGCTGACGGCGCTGACGGCCGCGGCGACGTCGCGCAGCTTCTCCTCGCGCTTGTTGGCGGTGACGACCAGTTCTTCGACCGCCGTGCCGCCCGCAGAATCGGCGGCCTGCGCAATGTCCGCGCCCAGCAGGCCGAATGCGATGGCGGCCGCACCTGCCATCCAGGTTGTCCGTCGTGATCCGTTCATGTTCATCCCCCGATGAGATCTACAGCTTTGTCGACGTGATCTGATCGCCTGTGTCGTCCTGAGGATTTCGTCGGCGCGTTTCATGCTAGGCGCCGCCGGTCGTCTGGAATTTGACAGTTCAGATCGGCAAGGTGTCTTTCCCGCGTCGGAGTCGTGGTCTCGGTTTATTTGCGAGAACCCTATGTCGAGCCGCCGATCTCCTTGGCGAAATCCATAGTGTCACAAAGATTTGGTCCGTCCACGCCGCGAGGCGAGGCGTGTAAGCTTTTGAATTAATGCGAAATTATGCCGAAAAGCCGGAGAAGCGTCGTTCGCGGCTCGATCTAGCCGCAGATTCTGCGGATGCCGATCTCAGATTCAGTTGCTTATGAAGGCGCTTGCCGTAGCCGGATGGCTCCGGCGCCCGGAATACGACCTCGTCGGCAGGCGAATGCCCTGGTCTCGGGCAGATCGGGGCGCCGCAGATGTTGCGGCGCGGGGTCAAGCCGGTTGTGGCGTGCCTCGACGCGAACGAACCGGCGCCGCCGTGAACGGCTTCACCTCGCGCAGCATGACGTGGCTGATCACGCGTTCGACGCCGTAGCGCTCGGCCAGCAGCCATTCGAGGATGTCGCGCCACTCGCGCATGTCGGTGACCGCAGCCTTCAGAATGTAGTCGAAG
This sequence comes from uncultured Phenylobacterium sp., assembly GCA_945952175.1. GTDB lineage: Bacteria > Pseudomonadota > Alphaproteobacteria > Caulobacterales > Caulobacteraceae > Phenylobacterium. Next base: position 2,966 of record CAMFHW010000324.1, read on the forward strand.
GGGGCGCAGACGCGCACTGCCTCGATGATCTCCGGTGTCTTGGCCAGGGCCGCGTCGAACCGGTTCAGATCCTCGGCCTGATGCTTGTTCATATAGACCTCGGCATAGACGATCGTGGTCGTCTTCACGCGCTCGATGTCGAGGCGTGCGTGATAGCCGGTGATCAGGCCGGCCGCCTCCATCGCCCGGACCCGCGCCAGGCAGGCGCTGGGCGACAGGAAGACGCGGTTGGCCAGCTCCTGGTTGGTTATCCGCCCCTCCGCCTGCAGGTGGTCGAGGATGTTGAGGTCGATCTTGTCGAGCGCGTAACCGCTAGCGCCCTCGTCGGACGCCGGCGCAGGGCCGGTCCCCGGGGCGGGCGCCCAGATCTCGCTGCGCCGGGCGATCACCGCGCCGCTGCCGGAAATCGTCCGCGACCGTCTCGAACCGTCTTTCAACTCACTCTCCCGTCGCTAGCCTGGCGAAGCGCGGGCGATGCTCCTCCGGCGGCCGCCAAAAGGAAAGGGGCGCCTAGTCGGCCGCCGCCTTGGCGATCAGGGCGTCGTCTATCGCCCGTGCGCGCACCGCGGCCGGACGCTCGTAGGTGCGGCCGAGATAGGCGGCGAAAGCGTCGCGCTTCGGCAGCATGCCGAACTGCATGCCCCATCCGACCTGGCTCGCCATGTAGAGATCGGCGGCGGTGAAGCGGTCGCCGGTGAGATAGGGGCGGGCGGCGATGGCCTGCTCGAGCGCCTCGACCAGGCGTTCATGGGTGCCGTAGCCGACCATGACTTGGCGCTCGGCCGGCGGTTGGGCGCCGAGGGCCTGGTTGACCATGGCCTGCTCCACCGGCCCGGCGGCGAAGAACATCCAGCGATAATAGTCGGCCCGCTCGTCGGCCGTGGGGCCCAGCTCCGCTGCGGGGAAGGTCTCGGCGAGATAGGTCAGGATCGCGGCGGTCTCGCTGACTGTCCGACCCTTGTGGACGATGGTCGGCACCTTGGCCATGGCGTTCACCGCCTGCACCTTGGCGACATCGGCCGGAACGCGGAGGTCGACCAGGACGGTGTCGTAGGGGATGGCCAGCTCCTCGAGCATCCAGCGGACGATGCGGCCGCGGGACATCGGTGCGGTGTAGAAGGTCAGATCAGTCATGGCGTGTTCCTCGTCTGGGCGGCGCTTCGCGCCGGAAACAGGCCTGGTCGCCCGGCCGAGCCCTCAATCGACACGGCCGGGCGAATTTTCGGTCCCGGTCAGCGCGTCTGGTCGACGTCGCGCACCGCGCCGCGGGCGGCGCTGGTGGTGAAGGCCGCATAGGCGCGGAGCGCCGTCGAGACTTTGCGTTCGCGATGGCCGGGCTTCCAGGCCTGGTCGCCCTTGCCCTCCATGGCCGCGCGGCGGGCGACGATCGTCTCGTCGGACAGGCGCAGGCTGATGCCCCGGTTCGGAATGTCGATGTCGATCATATCGCCGTCCTCGACCAGGCCGATCAAGCCGCCTTCCGCCGCTTCCGGCGAGACGTGACCGATGGAGAGCCCCGAGGTGCCGCCGGAGAACCGGCCGTCGGTGATCAGCGCGCAGGCCTTCCCGAGGCCTTTCGACTTCAGATAGCTGGTCGGATAGAGCATCTCCTGCATGCCGGGGCCGCCGCGCGGGCCTTCGTAGCGGATCACGACCACGTCGCCGGCCTTGATCTTGCCGGTCAGGATGGCGCTGACCGCCGTGTCCTGGCTCTCGAACACCCGGGCGGGGCCCGAGAAGACGAGGATGCTTTCGTCGACGCCGGCGGTCTTCACGATGCAGCCATCGATCGCAAGATTGCCCTTCAGCACGGCCAGGCCGCCGTCCTGCGAGAAGGCGTGCTTCACGTCGCGGATGACGCCGCCCTCGCGGTCGAGGTCGAGCTCCTTCCAGCGGCGGTCCTGGCTGAAGGCGGTCTGGGTCGGCACGCCGCCGGGCGCGGCGCGGAAGAAGGTGTGCACCGTCTCGCTGTTGGTGCGGCGGACGTCCCAGCGGCCCAGGGCCTCGGCGAGGCTGGCGCTGTGCACGGTGGGACAGTCGGTGTTGAGCAGTTCGGCGCGATCGAGTTCGCCCAGGATCGCCATGACCCCGCCCGCGCGGTGGACGTCCTCCATGTGCACGTCGGACTTCGCCGGCGCGACCTTGGACAGGCACGGCACCTTGCGCGACAGCCGGTCGATGTCCTCCATGGTGAAATCGACGCCGGCCTCGTGGGCCGCGGCGAGCAGGTGCAGCACGGTGTTGGTCGAGCCGCCCATGGCGATGTCCAGGCACATGGCGTTCTCGAAGGCGGCGAAGCTCGCCACCGAGCGCGGCAGCACGCTGGCGTCGTCCTGCTCGTAGTAGCGG
>CAMFHW010000325.1 GCA_945952175.1 uncultured Phenylobacterium sp.
GAGTTCATGGGTGGCCGGGACAAGCCCGGCCATGACGAGCATGTTTGGCTATCTTCGAGAATCTCGCCTCCACCCAGCCTTGCCCTGACCGCGCCGGGCCCCGATCCTCGCCCCATGGCCGAGTCCGTCCTTACCGCCCGCGACCTCAACCGCGCCTTCCTGGCCCGCCAGATGCTGCTGGAGCGCGCCGACCTCGCCCCGCTGCAAGCCATCCACCATCTGGTCGCGATCCAGGGCCAGGCGCCCCGCGCGCCGTTCGTCGGCCTCTGGGCGCGGCTCAAGGCCTTCGACCCCGCCGAGCTGCGCCGCCTCATCGCCGATCGGGCGGTGATCCGCGCGACCCTGATGCGCGCCACCCTGCACCTGATGGCTGCCGACGACTTCCTGGCCCTGCGTCCAGCCTTGCGCGGAAACATGCTGACCCGCCCGGCCGGCGGCGGCGATCCCAGCCTCTACCTGCCCGGCGGCCTGCGGGTGACGATGGAAGAGCTCGGCCCCATCCTCGACCTGGCCCGCGCCCATTTCGCCGAACCCCGGCCCTTCGAGAGCCTGCGCGAGGCGGTCGAGGCGGCCGGCCATGGCGACGTCCGGGTCATGGCCTATGCCGCGCGCATCCTGCTCCCCCTGCTCCAGACCCCCGATGGCGCGGAGTTCGGCTACAAGCCCGGCGGCGACTTCGTGCTCGCCAAGCCCTGGCTCGGCGCCGAGGTCGCGCCCACGCCCGACCCGTCAGAACTGGTCCGCCGCTACCTCGCCGCCCACGGCCCGGCCACGCCCGCCGATTTCGCGGCCTGGTCCGGCGAAAAGGCCGCCGCCGCCCTGTTCGAAGCCCTCGGCGACGAGCTCGTCCGCTTCCGCGACGAGAGGAAGCGCGTCCTCTTCGACCTGAAGCACGCCCCGCGTCCCGGCGCCGACGCGCCTGCCCCGCCCCGCCTGTTGCCCGACTTCGACGGTGTCCTGCTCGGCCACCAGGACCGCGCCCGCATCGTCGCGCCGGAGAACCTCGCCAAGGCGATCACCAGCAAGAACCTGCTGGTCCCGCCCGTCCTGCTGATCGACGGCTTCGTCGCCGGGACCTGGCGCCTCGAACTCAAGAAGAAGACCGCCCAGGCCGCCATCACCGCCTTCGGTCCCCTCAAGCCGAGGGACAAGGCCGCCCTGGAAGCCGAAGCCCAAGCCCTCCTCAAGACCTTCGCCCCCGAAGCCAAGCCCGATATCGCCTTCGCCGAGGCTTGAAGACCAGCCACGGAAAACACGGAAAGCGCGGACCCAAGCGCGCGCCGCGCGCCCTCGTTCGCCCCCGGACCTCTCAGGCTAATCGTTCGTGTTTTTCGTGTTTTTCGTGGTCAGAATCTTCGAGCACACGGGCCGCATCGACGCCTCAAGTTGAGACCACGAAAAACACGAAAAACACGAACGCGCGTCGGCGCGTCCGTGGCTCGCAAGGATCGCGCTCCGCGCGGAGCGTCGCTGCCCCGTCCGTGCCCGTCCGTGTTTCCGTGGCCCCCTTGCGGCCTAGCCGGCATCGACCGGCGTGTAGATCACCAGCTTCAGCCCGGGATCATCGTTCGCCTGGAAGCTCGCATGGTCGAAGACGATCAACCCGCGGGTCGGGTGATGCAGCGTCTTGCGCCCCGAAGCCGGCCGGCCGACGTCATGTCGCTCCCACCAGCCGGCGAATTCCGGACAGCCCTCGGCCAGCCGCCGCAGCAGGGCCACGAAAGCCGGGTCGCCGGCCCACAGGTCGTGGGTGGCGCGGAACTGGGCGACCATGCGCTGGGCCTCCCCCGCCCAGTCCGCCCCGAACAGCTCGCGGCTGATCGGATAGGTCAGCATGGCCACCAGGACATTGCGGTCGGCGCGCGCCAGCACCCCGAACCCCAGCGCCTCCTCTGCGGCGGCGTTCCAGCACAAAAGGTCGCGCCGCCGCCCGGTGACATAGGCCGGCTGGCTCAGGCTCTCGACCAGCCGCACCAGGCTGGCCGGCGCGGTCTCGGGCTCGAACCGCCGATGGCCGCCCCCACCCGCCAGGGCGCGCAGGTGATGATGCTCCGCCTCGGTCAGCCGCAGGGCGCGGGCCAGGGCGTCGATGGTCGCCAGCGACGGCGTCACCGGCCGCCCCTGTTCCAGCCGCACGTACCAGTCGACGCCGATGCCCGCGAGCTCGGCCACTTCCTCGCGCCGCAGGCCGGGCGTGCGACGCCGCTGCCGGCCTGGCAGGCCGACGCTCTCGGGGCTCAGCCGATCGCGCCGCGCACGCAGAAAATCGCCCAGTTCGCGCCGCTTCAGGTCCGCCATGCCGCCTCTAGGATGGGCCTTCTAATCCCAGGATAATACCAGGCCTGAATGAAGCGCGAAACCGGGTGTATGGTCGTCTCATCAGCTTCCGACGAGGTCTCCATGAAAGCCGCTGTCCTGAACGAATTCGGCCGCCCCCTGGACATCCAGGCCCTGCCCGATCCCGTGCTCGGCACCGGCGAGGTGATCGTCGACATCGTGGCCGCCGGCGTCACCAGCTACGCGGCCAACGTCTTCAACGGGTCCCGCGCCTATCTGCTGGAGACCCCGGTCGTCCCGGGCGCCGGCGGCATCGGCCGGGTGCGCGCCACGGGCCCCGACGCCACCAAGCTCAAGGCGGGCCAATGGGTCTATTGCGAGCCGACCATCCGCGCGCGTGACGACGTCTTCAATCCCGAGACCATCCTGCAGGGCTGGACCTACCGCACCCCGGCAGCCCTGCCCCTGCACCAGTTCTACCACCACGGCTCCTTCGCCGAGCAGATGCTGGTCCCCACCGAGAACATCACCCCGATCGGCGAGATCGACGCGGGCGAGGCGGGGCGCTGGACGGCGATGGGCCGCCTGCTCGTCCCCTATGGCGGCCTCCTGGCCGGCGGCCTGCGGGCCGGCGAGGTCCTTGTGGTCAATGGCGCCACCGGCGGCTTCGGCGGCGCGGGCGTCGCCGTCGCCCTGGCCATGGGCGCCGGGCGCGTGGTCGCCGCCGGCCGCAACGCCCAGACCCTGGAGGATCTCGCCCGCATCTATGGCCCGCGCGTGCGCCCCGCCCGGATGACCGGCGACGAGGCCGCCGATCGCGCGACGATCGTCGAAGCCGCCGGCACGCCCATCGACATGGTGCTCGACTTCCTGCCCCGCGAGGCGGCGGCCCATCAGGTCATGGCTGCGGCCCTGGCCGTCCGCCACGGGGGCCGCATCATCCTGATGGGCGGCCTGCGCGGCCAGAGCGGCGCCCTGCCCTTCGACTATAACTGGCTGATGCACAACGACGTCACGGTGCGCGGCAAGTGGATGTACGAGCGCGAGGCCATCCCGCGCATGATCCAGATGATCCGCGGCGGCCTGATCGACCTCGTCCAGTTCGAGATGGCCGAATTCCCCCTCGACGACGCCAACGCCGCCATCGCCCACGCCGCCGCCAACGCCGGCCCCCGCCAGCTGACCGTGCTGCGTCCGGACCGCTAACCCAACCCGAGCCACCCGTGTCCCTTCTCCCCTTGCGGGAGAAGGTGGCCCCGCGGAGCGGGGTCGGATGAGGGGGCTTTCAGAGTTCGCCGAACCACCTTCCGCCAGACCCCACGGACAGGGGAGCAATACCCCTCATCCGTCGGGCCTTCGCCCGACACCTTCTCCCGCAAGGGGAGAAGGGAACGATTCCTACCGTCGCCCTTTCCGGAAGGGCTCCGGATCGGCCTCGTGCTCGTCGAAGCCGAAGCGGGCGAAGCCGGCCTTCAGCTCGGGGCTGATCGGCGCTTCCAGGATCAGGGTTCCGCGCGACGGATGCGGCAGGGTCAGCCGCCGCGCATGCAGTTGCAGCTTCAGCCCCGCCGACAGCTCCGCCGAGGCCTCGGTCTTGTACTTCGGGTCGCCCAGGATCGGGTGGCCCATGGCCAGCATGTGGGCGCGAAGCTGGTGAGTCCGCCCGGTATGCGGCCGCAGCGCCATCCAGGCCGCCCGGTTGGCCGCCCGCGAAAGCATCACGAACTCGGTCTCGGCCGGCTCCGCGCCGGGCTCCTTCGGCTCGGCCGGCACCACCATCTCGCGGTCGCCGACGCCCTTCTTCACCAGCGGCAGTTCCAGCACGCCGTCGGAGGGCCGAGGCCAGCCATGGACCAGGGCCCAATAGGTCTTCTCGGCCCTGCGCCGCGCGAACGATCCGGCGAGCTTGGCGGCCGCGCCCGGCGTCTTCCCAAGCACCAGCACGCCAGAGGTGTCGCGGTCCAGGCGGTGGACCAGCTTCGGCCGCTCGATCCCCTCGCCCCAGGCCGACAGCAGCCGGTCGATATGATGCTTGGTCTTGGTCCCGCCCTGCACCGCCAGGCCCGAGGGCTTGTTCAGCACCAGGACCTCCTCGTCCTCGTAGAGGACCAGGCTCTTGGCGAAGGCGGCGTCGCGGCTGTCGATCTTCTCGCGCTCGCCGGCCTTGGGCGCGTCCGGCAGCGGCGGCACGCGGATCTGCGAGCCGGCCGACAGCCGCGTGTCCGGCTTGGCGCGCGCGCCATCGACCCGGATCTGGCCCGAGCGCGCCAGCTTCTGGATCTGGATGTGGTTCAGGTGCGGCCAGCGACGCTTGAACCAGCGGTCCAGGCGAACCCCGTCCTCGCCGGCGTCCACATAGAGCGTACGGACCTCCCTCATGCGAAGGCCCTCCGCGCCAGGGTCAGGCCCACGAACAATGCGCCCACCGCGCAGATCACCGAACCGGTGATGTAGCCGGCGGCCGTCGCATAGGCCTTGCGCTCGATCATCAGCGCCGTCTCCAGCGAGAAGGCCGAGAAGGTCGTGTAGCCGCCGAGCACGCCGACGCCCAGCAGCACCCGCAGCCGCTCCTGGTCAGCCCCGCCGCGCAGGGCCAGGAAGCCCGCGAGCAGGCCCATCAGCAGGCCGCCGATCAGGTTCACCGTGAAGGTGCCATAGGGCCATCCGGGCCCGAGCCACTTCAGGGCCACGACGCCGGTCAGGTAGCGCGCCACCGAGCCGGCGGCGCCGCCGGCGGCGACCAGAAGGATCTTGTTCATCGGCCCCTTATGCGACGACGGGCCGCTTGACGCTAGGAGGCGCGGGGTCCGATGGTCCGGCGCACGTCGCGGGCGACATAGACCTGCGGGTCGCGTGGCGGCTCGCCCCTGCCCATGATCACCTCCAGCGTCTGGGCCAGCTGCGGCCCACCGCCGAGGTCGAAGCCCCGGCTGACGCCCAGGCCCACGGCGGAATGTCCGCCGAAGCTCGCCCCGCCGACGCCCAGCGACAGGCGCGGCCCGTTGCTCGGCGCACCCTCC
>CAMFHW010000326.1 GCA_945952175.1 uncultured Phenylobacterium sp.
GGCCTGCATCACGCGATTGCCTTCGGTGTCGATCTTCACCAGGGACGAGGCGGTGATCTCGTCGAACATGTGGGTGTAGGGGTTGATCAGGAAGTGGTGTTCCGGCCCCGGCACGCGCGCCGACAGGTGGGTGAAGATCAGGTCGTCCCAGCCATAATGGGCGACGAGGCGGTAGGCGGCGGCAAGGTCGACGCGCAGCGCCCATTCCTCTTCCGAGACCTGGTCGCGGACATTGTCCGGGCTGGGGGCGATGGCGGTCATGGCGTTCATGGCGGGGGCTCCGATGGGGTCGGCCGCTTCTGTCATCGGTTGGGGTCGTCAATTGTCGCCGAATTGACAATTGACGACGAAGGGCGCCCTTGGCGCCATGCCGAGCTCGGATCCCTGGTTCGCTTCCGTCCCGCCCGAGCGCCGCGAGGCGCTGCTGGCGCGCGGGCGGGAGAGCCGCGCCGCACCGGGGACGCGGGTCTACGACCTGGGCGATCCGCCCGACGGCCTTTGGTGTGTGCGCGAGGGCGAGGTGCGGCTGGTCTCCTATCCGGCGGTGGGAGTGGAATCTCTGGCCCTGATCCTCGGGCCGGGCGCATGGTTCGGCGAGCTGTCGGTGATCGACGGCGGGCCGCGGCCGCACGATGCGGTGGTGGTGAGGCCGGCGCGGCTGCTGCACGTGACGCTGGCGGCGGTCGAGCAGATCGCGATCGAGCATCCGCTGCTCTATCGCGACCTGGGCGTGCTGATCTGCTCGCGCCAGCGCGGCGCCCTGGACGCGCTGGGACGCTTCATCGCCCAACCGATCCCGGTGCGGTTGGCGCGCACCCTGGCCGGCCTGGCCCGGGCTTCCGGCGGGGAGGCGGTGCAGATGCGCCAGGAGGACCTTGCCACCATGGTCGGCGTCTCACGCCAGACGGCGAACAAGGCGCTGAAGTCGCTGGAGGCGGCGGGGGCGGTCGGACTGCACTATGGGCGCGTGCGGGTGCTGGATGCGGGGCTCCTGCGGCGGTTGGGGCGCCCTGGCGACTGACCACGGCGCGTGTCCCGGCGCGCCTGGCAGGGTTCTCGCCATGCTCCGTGCGGCTTCAGGGGGCGGCCAAGCCGGAGCCGGCGCGGTGGTGCGCGCCGGCATGACGTCTCAAGGCGTGGCGCGCCTGCGCAGGTCCGGCAGGAGGCCGGCGAGCAGGCCGATGGCGGGGAGGAAGGCGCAGACCTGGTAGACGGTCTCGATCCCGGCGCGGTCGGCCAGTTCGCCCAGCACGGCGGCGCCCAGGCCGCCCATGCCGAAGGAGAAGCCGAAGAACAGGCCGGAGATCATGCCGACCCGGCCGGGGGCCAGTTCCTGGGCGTAGACCACGATGGCCGGGAAGGCGGAGGCCAGCAGCAGACCGATCAGGACCGATAGGGGGCCCGTCCAGAACAGGCTGGCGTGGGGCAGCAGCAGGGTCAGCGGCAGGACGCCCAGGATCGAGGCCCAGATCACGTACTTGCGGCCGATGCGGTCGCCGACCGGGCCGCCGAGGACGGTGCCGACCGCGACCGCGCCCAGGAAGGCGAACAGGTGGAACTGGGCCGCCTCGACCGACAGACCGAACCGGTGGATCAGGTAGAAGGTGAAGTAGCTCGTCAGGCTGGCCAGGTAGACGTACTTCGAGAAGATCAGGGCCAGCAGGATGGCGATGCCCTTGGCGGCCGCGCCGCGCGGCAGGTCGAGGTGGGCCGCCTGGCCCGCGCCGCCGGCGGCCAGCCGCGCCAGGCCGTGGTGGCGGTACCACTGGCCGACGTTCCACAGGATGGCGCAGGACAGCAGGGCGAGCAGGGCGAAGAAGGCCAGGCTGGACTGGCCGTAGCGCACGACGACGATGGCCGCAGCCAGGGGGCCTAGCGCCGAGCCGGCGTTGCCGCCGACCTGGAACAGCGACTGGGCGAGGCCGTGGCGGCCGCCCGCCGCCATGCGGGCGACGCGCGAGGATTCCGGGTGGAAGACCGACGAGCCCATGCCGAGGATCGAGGCGCCGACCAGCAGGAGGCCGTAGCTGTGCGCCATGGACAGCACGACGAGGCCCGCCAGGGTGAACAGGGCGCCGCCCGGCAGGGCCATGGGCGTCGGGCGCTTGTCGGCATAGAGGCCGATCAGCGGCTGCAGGATCGAGGCGGTGACCTGGTAGGCCAGCGTGATCAGGCCGATCTGGGCGAAGGAGAGATGAAGGCCGGTCTTGAGGTTCGGATAGATGGCCGGCAGCAGCGACTGCATCATGTCGTTGAGCAGGTGGCAGAAGCTGATCGCGAGGATCACGCCGAACACCGTGTCGGCGGCCGCGGGGGCGGGGGCGATACGGGCTTGGTCGGTCTCGGCGGTCATCTCTCGGGTTCCTCTCGTGGGAGGCCTGCGATAGGGAAGGCGGAGCTGGCCCGCATTCCTGGGTGGGTCATTCAGTTTCGCGAGTGGGACAACGTGGCGAAGCCCTGGCTCAATCCGGACGACTATGACGAGACGCCCCGGCCGGTCGTGGCGATCGGCAACGAGTATCCGCCGTCCTTCGAGCTGGACTGGCACAGCCACCGGCGGGGCCAGCTGCTCTATGCGGCCAACGGCGTGGTGGTGGTGAGCACGCCGCAGGGCGCCTGGATCGCGCCGCCGGAGCAGGCGGTATGGACCCCGGCCGGCGTGCCGCACGCGGTGCGGATGGTGGGGGCGGTGAGCACGCGCAGCCTGCAGATCGCGCCGGAAGCGGCGGACATCCTTGGGGAAACCAGCCTGGTGATCGCGGTCTCGCCGCTGCTGCGCCACCTGCTGATCTCGGCCTGCGAGATCGAACCGGAATATGACGAGGCGGGCCGCGACGGGATGGTGATGGACCTGCTGCTGGCGGAGCTGGCGCGGGCGGAGCGGCTGCCGCTGGCCGCGCCGTTTCCGAAGACGCCGGCTTTGGCGCGCAAGTGCCACGCCTTCCTGGAGAAACCGGAGCCGCACGACACGATCGACGGCTGGTGCGCCGAGCTCGGCATGGGGCGGCGGGCCTTCACCCGGCTGTTCCGCCGCGAGACCGGGATGAGCTTCGGCGAGTGGCGCCAGCAGGCCTGCCTCCTGGTGGCGCTGCCCAGGCTGGCGGCGGGAGAGGCGGTGACCACCGTGGCGCTCGACCTCGGCTATGACAGCCCGGCGGCCTTCTCGACCATGTTCAAGCGCATGCTGGGCGCCTCGCCGAACAGCTATCGGCCGGGCGGCGCGTCGCGATAGGGCTTGCATGACGCGGGCGCCGCTGGCGCATAGGGCCGCAGGGAAATCAGGAAACGCGCCATGCTCACCGTCCATCATCTCGGCATCTCGCAGTCCGAGCGCATCGTCTGGCTCTGCGAGGAGCTGGAGATCCCCTACGAGCTGAAGGTCTATGAGCGCGACCCGGTCACGCGGCTGGCGCCGGCGGACTACAAGGCGCTGCATCCGGTGGGCACGGCGCCGATCATCACCGACGGCGATGTGGTGCTGCCCGAGTCCGGCGCGATCATCGAGTACATCATCGGCAAGTACGGGAACGGGCGGCTGGCCGTGGCGCCGGGCGCGAAGAACTTCGCCGACTACCTGTTCTGGTTCCACTTCGCCAACGCCTCGATGATGCCGCGCCAGTCGGTGCGGATGGGCCAGCCTGCGGCGGGCGAGGAGACGCCGCGCGCGCGGTTCATGCGCGAGCGCTCGGAGAAGGCCTGGGACCTGGTGGAGGCCAGGCTGGGCGAGGCGGCCTATTTCGCCGGCGACGAGCTGACCGCGGCCGACATCATGTGGGGCTTCACCCTGACCACCATGCGTTACTGGGCGCCGGTGGACATCTCCGGCAAGCGCAACATCCTGGCCTATCTGCAGAAGATCGGCGCGCGGCCGGCCTATCAGCGCGCCATGGCCAAGGGCGACCCCGGCATGACGCCGATGCTGACGTGAGGGGGTGAGCCGGAGCTGGCGCTACCCGGCGCGGCGGCGGGTTTCGGCGGGGGCGTGGCGGACGAAGGCGAGCAGCTCGGCGATGTCCTGGGCGGCGATCGGGTGGCCGGCTTCCTCGGCGCCGCGGCCGGTCTCGAGCGAGGACTGGTAGACCTGGCGGGCGCGGATGATGGTGGGCGCGATCGGCTGCTTGAGCACGGAGAGCGCCTTGAGCGCGCGGCGGACGGCGGGGGCCTCGACGCCGTCGCGGGGGGCGGGGGCCTGGTTCAGGACCAGCAGCAGGGGCTTGTGCAGGCGGCGCACCATCAGGACCGACTCGATGGCGGCGGCGAGGTCGAGATAGGTCGGGCGGACCACGATCAGCGACAGGTCGGCGAGCACGATGGCCTTGGCGCCGTCTTCGGCGACGCCGGCGGCGGTGTCGATCAGCATCAGGTCGCAGCCCTGGCTCAGCGCCTCCATCTGCAGGCCGGCGAGCTTGAGGCCGGTGGTGGCGACGGTCTGCGGCCCGAGGGCCTGGCGCGGACGCAGGGCCTCGATGGCGGAACGCTGGGGATCGAGGTCGGCGATCAGGACGTGGAGGCCGCGCAGATGCGCCGCCAGGGCCAGCTGAACCCCCAGCGTCGTCTTGCCCGAGCCGCCCTTGCGGGCGATCAGAGCGATCGTGAACATCGCCTCGTCCGTCTCGCGCCCCTGGCGTTAACGGATGGGGCCGCCAAGCGTTGCGCTAGGGTTTCAGCGTGGCGGCGAGGTGCGGCTTTTCAGAGGCTTGGCGCCTGACAGGGTGTCGCATCCAGCCAGGCGAGGATCTGCGGGTTGAGCTCGCGGGGATAGGTGTGGCTGAGGTCGTCGATCTCGCGATAGGTGACGGCCGCGCCTGCGGCGGCGAGCGCGTCGCGGGCCTCGCGGGCCATCTGGATCGGGAACATCCAGTCGAGCGCGCCGTGCGCCAGGTGGATCGGCAGGCCGGCCAGGCGCGCCGGATCGGCCATCTGGGCCAGCATGGGATGGAAGGCGGCCGAGACCGGGGCGAGGTGGGTGAAGGGGCAGTCCGGCTCCAGGCCGCTGACATAGGAGAAGGTGCCGCCGTCGCTCATGCCGGTGAGCAGCAGGCGCGACGGGTCGATGTTCCAGCGGCCGCGGACCATGGCCAGCATCCGGCCGAGGTTGGGGGTGTCGACGTCGGCGCCGGTGAGCGCCCAGGTCTCGCCGAGCGCGGTGGGGGAGATGACGATGGCCCCGTGGCTGCGGGCGTCGCGCAACCAGCTCCACAGGAAGCCGCGGCCATTGCCGGAGCCGCCGTGCAGGGCGACGACCAGGGGCCAGGCGACGTCGGGCGTGTAGTACTCCGGCACATAGAG
>CAMFHW010000327.1 GCA_945952175.1 uncultured Phenylobacterium sp.
GTTCCTCGACCGCGACGGCGTGCTGAACGAGGACCCCGGCTATGTGCATCGCTGGGAGGACTTCCACTGGATCGAAGGCGCCCGTGAGGCGGTGGCGGCGTTCAACGCGGCCGGCTGGTGGGTGTTCGTGGTGACCAACCAGTCGGGGGTGGGCCGCGGCTACTACACCGAGGCCGACGTGAAGGCGCTGCACGCCAAGATGAGCGAGAGCCTGGCCGAGGCCGGCGCGCACATCGACGCCTTCTACTATTGCCCGCAGCACCCCGAGGCGGCGGAAGATGTCTATCGCCACCCCGATCCGCCGGACCGCAAGCCCAATCCCGGCATGCTGCTGCGCGCCATGGCCGACTGGCCGGTCGACCGCGAGCGCTCGCTGATGATCGGCGACAAGGACGGCGACATCGAAGCCGGCCGTCGCGCGGGCGTGCGGGCGCTGAAGTTCGAGGGCGGGAACCTGCTGGCCTTCCTGACCCCGGAGCTGATCAGCTCGCCTGGTTGATCTGGGCCCGCTGGACCGAGGCCCTGACCACCGGGATCTCGTCGTCGGCGAGCGGCTTCATCCGCACCTTCCGCGCCAGGGCCGCCTCGATATAGGGCGCGAGCATGGCGGCCTTCTTGGCCTCGCGCTCGGCGACCTGCGCCTTGAACCCGCCCATCACCTCGGCGGCGAACAGCTCCAGGCTCTCGCAGATGTGGCGGTGCTGGTTGCGGCCGGCCTGCTGCATGAAGATCACCTGGTCGACGCCGGCCGCTTCGAAGGCCGCGATATGATCGCGGATATCGTCCGGGGTGCCGATGCCGTTGGCGTTGCGCTCGGCCATCTTCAGCGCGGCGATCAGCTCCTCGTCCCGGTCGCCGCGGGCCTTCTGGAAATCGGCGAACAGGGTCGAGCGGCCGGGGACCACGTCGTGAGCGACCAGGGCGTTCACCGCATAGCCGAAGAACTCGAAGCCCTCCTGGCCGCGCCGGATCGCCTCGGCCCGGTCGTGGTGGACCGAGAAGTTGGAGACCATGGCGATATTGGCGTTCACGCTGTGGCCGAGCGGGACGCACTGATCGGACTTGATGATGCCGTAGTAGATCTCGGCCCAGCTGCGCGCCTCCTCCGGATCGACGAAGGAGAAGGCGAGCGCGCCCAGGCCGTTGGCGGCGGCGATGCGGATGGTGTCGCGGTTGGTGCAGGCCATCCACATCGGCGGATGCGGCTTCTGGACCGGCTTCGGCACCACGTTGCGGCAGGGGAAGGAGAAGCTCTTGCCCTCGTAGCCGGGGTAGGGGTCCATCACCATCATGTTGGCGATCTGCTCGGCGGCCTCCAACGCCATGGCCCGCTTCTCCTTGGCGGGAATGCCGAAGCCGCCCAGCTCCAGCCGGGTCGCGCCCTCGCCGATGCCGAAGTCGAGCCGGCCCCGTGAGATGATGTCGAGCGTCGCCAGGCCCTCGGCCGTGCGGGCCGGGTGGTTGTAGTTGGGGATCACCTGGCGGATGCCGTGGCCGACGCGGATGTTTTTCGTGAGCGCCGCGCAGGCCGAGAGGAAGACCTCCGGCGCGGAGGAGTGGGAATATTCCTCGAGGAAATGGTGCTCCACCTCCCAGGCGTAGTCGTAGCCGAGGCGGTCGGCGAGCTGGACCTGTTCGAGGGCCTCGTGGAACAGCCGCGCCTCGTCGCCCTCGTTCCAGGGCCTGGGAAGCTGGTGCTCGTAGAAGATCCCGAACCGCATCGCCGTCCTCCCTGGCGTTTTTTCCATTAGCGGCCCGGCGGCGCGGCTAGTCCAGCATGCGTTGCAGGGTCGGCAGTTCGTCGGCCTCGCCCGGCGGCTTGTCCCAGCGGATGCGGCTGATCCTGGGGAAGCGCATGGCCACGCCGGACTTGTGGCGGGTCGACTTCTGCAGGCCCTCGAAGGCCACCTCGAAGACCAGGCCGTGGTGCGGCTCGGCGCGGACCGAGCGAACCGGCCCGAACCGCTCGATGGTGTTGTCGCGGACGTACTTGTCGATCCCTTTCAGCTCCTCGTCGGTGAAGCCGAAATAGGCCTTGCCCACCGGGGTCAGGACCCGCGCGCCCAGCTCGTCCTGCGTCCACACCCCGAAGGTGTAGTCGGAATAGAAGCTGGAGCGCTTGCCGTGGCCGCGCTGGGCGTACATCAGCACCGCGTCGATCAGGAACGGATCGCGCTTCCACTTGAACCAGGGCCCCTTGGGCCGGCCGGCCTCATAGATCGAGTCCCAGCGCTTGAGCATCACGCCCTCGGCGACCTGGGCGTCGCCGTCCGGCGGGGTGGCGCGGAGCGCCGCCAGCTCTTCCCAGGTGGCGAACTCGGCGAGCGGGGAGAGGTCGATATTGTAGGCGATCAGGGGGGTTACGAAGGCCTCCAATCGCTTACGTCGTAAATTGAAAGGCAGGGTGCGGGTGTCCTCGCCGCGGTCGCTCAGGAGGTCGTAGGCGCGGATGCCGGCGGGATAGGCGGCGATCAGCTTGGCGTCGGCGGTCTTGCGGTTCAGCCGCTGCTGCAGCTCCGAAAAGGCGCCGATCCTGCCGTCGCGCAGGACCACCAACTCCCCGTCCAGGGCGCCGTCGAAGTCCAGCCGCTCGACCACGTCGGGGAAGGACTGGGAGATGTCGTCGCCGGTGCGGGTGTAGAGCCGGCGCACCCCGCCCTCGCAGACCGCCTGGACGCGGATGCCGTCCCACTTCCATTCGGCGGCGTAGTCGGCCGGATCGAGCTTGCCGAAGTCGACCTCTTCGTCGATCGCCTGGGCCAGCATCACCGGCCGGAAGCGGCCGGGCGCCACGGCCGAGGGCCGGTCCGAGCGGCCTTCCAGCCAGGCGAACAGGTCCTCATAGGGCGGGTGCAGGGCGTGCCAGACCTCCTCGATCTCGGCCACCTCGACCTTGCCCATGTCCGCCAGGGCCTGCTTGGCCATCCGGGCGGACACGCCGATCCGCAG
The DNA here is from genome assembly GCA_945952175.1 of uncultured Phenylobacterium sp. GTDB lineage: Bacteria > Pseudomonadota > Alphaproteobacteria > Caulobacterales > Caulobacteraceae > Phenylobacterium. Next base: position 2,950 of record CAMFHW010000327.1, read on the forward strand.
GCCGCCGGTCATCAGCTTTAGCAGCGCCCAGCGCCCCGTCGGCTCCAGGGCGTCGAGCCAGCCCTCGATCAGCCGCTGGACCTCGGCGCGGGTCGCGCCGCGCAGGGCGTCGACCACCTCCGACAGCTCCGGCTCGCGATTGGCGCCCGGCCGCGCCGGCCAGACCAGGGCGACCGCCTCGGCCAGGTCGCCGACATAGTCGTAGGACCAGCGGAACAGGATCGGGTCCATCCGCTCCTCGACCGCCTTCCTGATGAAGGCCGGCTTGGCCGCGTCGAAGGAGAGGTCACCGGTCAGGGCCGCCAGGGCCCAGCCGCGGTCGGGATCGGGCGTCGCCGCCAGATAGTCGCGCACCAGGACCAGCTTGGTGTTGCGCGAGCTGGTCAGGCTGAGGCGATCGAGCAGGTCGGCGAAGGCGCGCATGTTAGGTCCTCCCCCGTTGGGGGAGGGGGACCCCGAAGGGGTGGAGGGGGCTGACGGGCAGGGCGGAGTGGGCTTGAGCCCCCTCCGTCATTTGCCGGTGGCAAATGCCACCTCCCCCAACAGGGGAGGACCTAGGGCGGCGCGAACCCATCAATCGTCGTCCTCGTCCTCGTAGCCGACGAGGGCCAGGGCGCGGGCCTTGACGCCGTGCAGTTCGGACCAGCGGGCCAGCGCCTCTTCGCGGCCGTGGGTGATCCAGAGTTCGCCGGGGCGCAGTTCGTCGATGGTCGAGGTCAGTTCGTCCCAGTCGGCGTGATCGGAGATGACCAGCGGCAGCTCGACGCCGCGCTGGCGGGCGCGGGCGCGGACCCGCATCCAGCCGGAGGCGAAGGCGCCGATGGGGTCGGGGAAGCGGCGCGACCAGCGGTCCTGCAGGGCCGAGGGCGGGGCGATGATGATCTCGCCGGCGAAGTCGGCCTTGGTGTTGGAGGTGGCCGGCGCCAGCGGGCCGAGGTCGACGCCGTGGTCCTGGTAGAGGCGGTTCAGGCGCTCCAGGGCGCCGTGGACGTAGATGGCCCGCTCCCAGCCCGCCTCGCGCAGCAGCTTGATCACCCGCTGGGCCTTGCCGAGCGCATAGGCGCCGATCAGGTGCGAGCGCTCCGGGAACTGGGCGACGCTCTTCAGCAGGCGGGCGATCTCCTCGTGGTCCGGCGGATGGCGGAAGACCGGCAGGCCGAAGGTGGCCTCGGTGATGAAGACGTCGCAGGGGACCGGTTCGAAGGCCGCGCAGGTCGGGTCGCGCCGGCGCTTGTAGTCGCCGCTGGCGACGATGGTCAGGCCCTTCCAGCGGACCACCGCCTGGGCCGAGCCCAGCACGTGGCCGGCCGGGACCAGGGTGACCTCGACGCCGTTGCGCTCGGCGGTCTGGCCATAGGGGCCGGCTTCGGTCGCGCCGGCGAACTCGGCGCCGTAGCGCTCGGCCATGATGGCCAGGGTTTGCGGTGTCGCGAGGACGGCCCCGTGGCCGGCCCGGGCGTGGTCGGAATGGCCATGGGTGATCACCGCGCGATCCACCGGCCGCGTGGGGTCGATGTAGAAGTCGCCCGGCGGGCAATAGAGGCCGGCGGGGCGGGGGCAGAGGAGGGATTCCGGCTTGATCATCGGAGTCCAGATGGGGCGCGGCGTGCGCTGAGGATAGGAACCACGAACAACACCGAAAGCACGAGGGCGATCCAGGGGGTGTCAGCAGGAGAACACCCCAAGCGCTCTACAATGGCCATGCCCCTCGGCGCCCCTTCTCCCCTGGGAGAAGGTGGCCCCGCGGAGCGGGGTCGGATGAGGGGGCCGGCGGGTCGACCTGGCTCAGGCGCGCCCGACGTTCTCGAGCGGACCGACATAGAGCCTCGGCAAGCCGGCGGCGCTGCGGATGTCGTCCAGAACACGCTCCGGCCAGACCTCGATCTGGAGGTTGGGAAACCGCATCACGCGAAAACCCTGGCCCGCGAGCCAGGCGTCTCGTGCGCGATCCCGCTCGGCGTCATGCAGCGGGCCGTCGGCTTCGATCACGAGGCGGCCCTTGAAGCAGATGAAGTCCACGACGTAGGGGCCGAGCGGCTCCTGCCGCCGAAACTTGAGCCCGTCCAGACGACGGTCGCGAAGCAAAGTCCAAAGGCGCCGCTCGTTCAGCGGTGCGCGACGACGAAGGGATTTTGCGAGGGCTCGTCCAGGTCGTTCCATCGGTCGAGTATATTTGTTCTTATAATGTTCTCAAGCCGTGTCCCGCTGGAGGCCCCCTCATCCGACCCTGCTCCGCAGGGCCACCTTCTCCCGCGAGGGGACTGTTGCGTAATTCGCTGATGATGATTCCCTGCAGGTGAGCAGGGAGTG
>CAMFHW010000328.1 GCA_945952175.1 uncultured Phenylobacterium sp.
CGTCTCGGCGACCTTGCGATAGGCCTCGTCGCTGGCCAGCCGCGCCTTGGCCTGCTGCATGGCCGACCAGTAGCGCATGCCGAAGACGATCAGGATCGTCGCCAGCGGCAGGCACAGCGTCGTGAGGAAGAGGTTTGCGGACATTGAGAGTTCCTTAGGTCTCGGACTTGGCCGTCAGGGTCGCCGTGGCCCGGGCGATGGCGTCCGGGGTGAGCGCGATCCCGAAGTCGACGACCTCGAAATAGTTGAGCGCCTTGCCGTCCTGCCCCAGCTCGAGGCGGCTGGTGACGAGCCCGGCCTCCTCCAGCTTCTGAAGATGCAGGTGCAGCAAGGGCCGGCTGATGCCGATCTCGCGGGCGAGCTGGCTGACATAGTTGCGTCCGCCTTCGCTCAGCGCCGCGATGACCCGCAGGCGATGCGGATTGGCGAGCGCCGCCAGCATGGCCAGCAGCCGGTCCCCGTTCATCGCTTCGCCAGAAGTTCCTTTCATGCGTAAGGAATAACTGACACATGAAAGCGAGTCAACAGGGTTGGCTTGGGCTTCGGAGGCAGGTTGAATATCTCGGCTCAGGCGGCCGGCGTCGGGCTTGAGATATCCAACCTGTCGCCGAAGCTTGGAGCCCGCCATGACCTCGCCCCACGCCCAATGGGTCCGCGACGCCGCCGCGCCGTTCGAGGGCTGGGACTTCGCCTATCTCAACGACCGCATGACCGAGGCCGAGCCGCCCTGGGACTATCCGGCCCTGGCCCGCGCGGCGCTCGCACGGTCCGCCGAGGCGCTCGACATCGCCACGGGCGGCGGCGAGGTGCTCGCGAGCTTCGCCCCGTTCGCCGGGCGGGTGACGGCGGTCGAGGGCTATCCGCCCAATGTCCCGGTCGCGCGGCGGCGGCTCGCGCCGCTGGGCGTCGAGGTCCATCAGGCCAACACCCGCTCGGGCATGCCCTTCGCCGACCAGACCTTCGACCTCATCCTGAATCGCCACGGCGGCTTCCGCGCGGCCGAGATGCATCGGGTCCTGAGGCCCGGCGGCGTCTTCCTGTCCCAGCAGGTGGCCGGCGACAACCTGGCCGACCTCTGCGCCCACTTCGACGCGCCCCTGGTGGCCCCACACAACACGCTCGACCAGATCGCGCGCCAGTTCGCCGATCTCGGCTGCGAGATCCGCCGCGGCGAGACCTGGCGCGGGACCGTGACCTTCGCCGACGTCGGCGCGATCGTCTATTTCCTGAAGGCCGTGCCGTGGGGCGTCCAGGGCTTCGATCTCGACCGCCACCGCACCGCGCTGGAAGCCCTGCACGCCCGCGCCGAGGCCGGCGAGGCCCTGGCCTTCACCTATACCCGCTTCCTGATCGAGGCGGTCAGGTGGTGAGCAGGGCCAGCAGCCGCCGCGCCGCACGGCTGAGATAGCCACCCCGGCGCACGATCGCGAAGACCGGGTTGGCGGCGTCCAGGTCGGCGACCTCGATCAAGGCCAGCCGGCCCGCGGCCAGCTCCTCCTCCAGGCCCGAGCGCGGCAGCAGCGCGACGCCGAACCCCGCCTCGACCATCCGCTTCTGGGCGGTCAGGCTGTCGATGGGGCTCCAGTCGAGCTCGCCCACCCCGCGCCGCCGGAACTCCGCCGACAGGGTCTCGGCCCCCACCTCTCCGCCGCCGTCGCGGCGCGGGAAGCCCAGCCAGCGCTCGCCCGCCAGCTCGGTCAGCGCCGCCGCGCGCCGCCCCGCCAGCGGGTGGTCGGGCGCGCAGGCGACCACCAGCCGCTCCGGCGCCATGGCGTGGCATTGCAGATCGGCCGACCGGTCCGCGAAATAGCGCACCCCGATCGCCACTTGGCCGCCCCGCACCAGTTCGCTCACCTGCCGGCTGGTCGCCGTCCTCAGGCTGAGCCGGGCGCCCGGCGCCTCGGCGGCGAACGCGCGCAGCAGATCGGCCAGCGACGCGCCCGCCAGGGTCCCGACCAGAGCCACGCTGAGCGGCCCCGCATCGGCCGCGTTCAGCTCGCGCACCGCCGCGCCGGCGTCCTCCAGCGCCGCCAGCACCCGCTCGGCGTGCGGCAGCAGGGTCTCGCCCAGCAGGCTCAGCCGCGGCCCGGCCGTGGTCCGCTCGAACAGCGGCCCGCCGAGCTCCGCCTCCAGCAGCTGGATCCTGCGGCTGATCGCCGGCTGCGAGCGGTGCAGCGCCTCGGCGGCGGCCGAGAACCCGCCCGACCGGTGGATAGCGACGAAAGTGATCAGCGCGTCGGAGTCCATGACGCCATCAGCAAAGCGCATTCCAACGGCCATGCCCATGCGCCAAGCGGATGCTTCGCCCTGCGCCGAAACGTCACTCCGCTGGAGATCCGGCCGCGACCTAGGCCGCCACCGCCGCCTTCGCCCCCTGGCCTCGGCTCAGGCGGCCGGGCCGCGCGCCGGTGTCCCGGTCGAACCTGCGGGTCACCTCGCCGCCGATCAGGGTCGCCAGATAGCCCTGGGCGGTCTGCAGCAGCCGGGCCCCGCCGGCCGGCAGGTCGTGGTGGAACTGCATGGTCCCCAACTTCAGCCCGTCGAAGTCGATGACGTTGAGGTCGGCCCGCAGCCCCGGCGCGATCAGCCCACGATCGGTCAGGCCGAACAGCTCGGCGTTGCGCCGCGTCTGGCGGTTGATCACGTGGGCCAGCGGCAGGGTCGGCCCGCGCCGGCGGTCCCGCGCCCAGTAGGTCAGCTGGTAGGTCGGGTTCACGGCGTCGAAGATCGCGCCGACATGCGCCCCGCCGTCCGACAGCCCCACCACCGTCGCCTCGTCGAGCTGCAGCTCGCGCAGCCCGTCCAGGGTGTAGGCCGAATAGCCTGTGAAGAAGGCCACGGCGAAGTCGTTCCCGTCCCCGCCCACCAGGTGGTCGTAGAGGGCCGAGCGCCCGTCGGCGATCCCCTGCGCCGCCGCGAGCGCCTGGAAGCTCTCCTCCGGCAGCGGCTCGTAGCTCTCCTCCTGGCTCAGCGGGAAGGTCTGCTCCATCGGGAACGGCACGTTGGGGATCAGGGCCTCCATGGTTCCGGGCAGGGCCGGCGGCACGTTCTCCTCGGCCAGGATCTTCGCCTTAACCGCCGGATCGCGCAGCGCCTTCGCCCGCTCCGCCGCCGGCAGGTGCGCGAGCGCCAGATAGGACGGCTTGGCCATGAACGGATGATAGGAGCCCAGGCTGAACACGAAGCCGGTCGGCCGGCTGCCCACCTGCGGGAGCACCCGCGAACCCGAGCGATTGCGGCCCTTCACCTGCTCCAGGATCCGGTGCGCCTGGGTCCGGTCGGCGAAGGTCTCGAACAGGGTGAAGGTCGCCGGCCGCCCCGCCTCGGCGCTGAGCCGGCAGATCATGTCGACCTCGGCCTCCAGCGGCGTGTGCTCGCCTTCCGTGCCGAGGGTCCCGGCGGGGATGAGCTGCAGCACGCCCGCCCCCACCTTGCGGAACGCGCCGGCCACCGCCATCAGCTCCGCCTCGGCGGCGAAGGTCCCCGGCACCTGGTCGCCGTGGATCGACTTGTGGCCCATGATCCGCGAGGTCGAGAACCCGACCGCCCCGGCCCGCAGCGCCTCCTCCACGATGGCGGCGATCCTGCCGACCTCGGCCTCGGTGGCGTCGGCGTTGCCGCGCCCCTCGCCCATCACATAGTTGCGCACCGCGCCGTGGGCGATCATCGAGGCGACGTTCAGCGCGTATTTGCGGCTCGCCAGATAGTCGAGATATTGCGGATAGGTCTCCCAGGCGCCCCAGGGCATGCCCTCGTAGAGCGCCGTGCCGGGGATGTCCTCCACCCCCTCCATCAGCTCGATCAGGGCCTTCTGGCCGCCGGGCGGCACCGGCGCGAAGCCCACCCCGCAATTGCCCATCACGATGGTCCCGACCCCGTGGCTGGCCGAGGGGTTCATCTCCTCGTCCCAGGTCACCTGGCCGTCATAGTGGGTGTGGATGTCGACCCAGGCCGGGGTGACGATCGCCCCGTCGGCGTCGATCTCCTGGCGCGCCGGCTCGGCGATCCGGCCGCCCACCGCGGCGATCACCCCGTCGCGGATCGCCACGTCGCCGACCCGCGGCTCGGCCCCGCCGCCGTCATGGATCGTCCCGCCCCGAATGATGGTGTCGTACATGGCGCCGCTCGCTGACTGACCTCTGGAGGACGCGGATGGTCGGAGGGCGCCGCTACGTCCGTCTAGAGCGCAAGCCAGCGATCACTCGGATGTCAAAAGCTCGCCGCTGAGCGCTAGTTCGGGGACAGGTTGACTATTTCGTTTCGCGATCTCCGCCTCCGGCCCGCGGATTAGGCCCGAAATAGTCAACCTGTCCCCGCATTAGGCCGGCCTCAGGCGACGGCGCATCCATTCCGATTGTCCGACAGCGCTTCCGTCTCCCGCGCCCAGAACCGCTTGGTCCCCACCATCTGCCCGGACCGGTCGAGCACGACCACCTGGGTGTCCACGCCCGCCGCGGTCATCGCCTTGGCCATCGCCTCCGCCTTGGCCTCGGCCCGCCCGCCGGACCGGAACATCAGCGGCTCCAGGTCCGGGCCGCCCTTCACCATCCAGCCGCCCGTCACCGGGGAGACCAGGAACTCGACAGAACGCATACGCACGCCTCCACGCCGCGGCCCACTCGCGCCGGGCGCGTCTCAAACCCTCCGCGACCGGCCGGGTTCCGGCCTGGCGGGCGCCCCTCAGGAACATCCTCGTGTTCCCATGGGTTGGCCGGGCTCCAAGTGTGCTGGAGCCATTCCATGAAACCGCATCTCGCAATCCTGCTTTCCCTGGCCGCCGCCCTGCCCGTCGCGGCCGCCCATGCCCAGGCGCCCGCGCCCCAGGCCATGGCCGCCAAACCCGCCGAGGCGTTGACCCCGCGCGAGGCGCAGGCCCGCCGCGCCGCCGCGATCAAGAGCGGCGACAAGGCCGCCATCGCCAAGGCCACCGCCGATGAGGACGCCGCCTTCGCCAAGTGGCGCCGCGACCACCCGGCCGCCGCCTCGGTCACACCGGCCAGCAAGGCCGCCAGGGAGGCCTCGGCCCGCGAGGCCGCCCGCAAGCGGACCGACGACACCTCGCCCTTCACCGAGCAGGCCGAACGCCAGCAGGCGCTGAAGAGCGGCGACAAGACCGCCATCGCCAAGGCCACCGCCGACGAGGACGCCGCCTTCGCCAAATGGCGCCGCGAGCACCCGGGCGCGGCTGCCGTCACCCCGCAGTCCAAGGCCGCCCACGAGGCCGAGCTC
>CAMFHW010000329.1 GCA_945952175.1 uncultured Phenylobacterium sp.
GTGTTCTTCACAGTCGCGGTCGTGCAGCGGTTCATGGCGTCGAGCACGAAGGTCTCCTGCGCCGTGGCCTTGCGGCAGACGGAGCGGGCGGCGGCGACGATGTCGGCGTGGAGCTTCTCAGCGGACTTGCCGGCGACGGCGACGCGGATTTCCTGAGCCTGGGCGGCCGAGGCGAGCGAAGCGGCGGCGACGGCCGCCAGGGTGAGGGTACGCAGCATGTTGTTACTCCCGGAAAGGGGTTGAGGTTCAACCACCTCCCGGCGTTCCTCCGACCGCGGTTCAACTTCCCGACCGCTTGGTCTGTATGTGTTTTGGGGCCGCACGCTCACTGGTTCAAGGGGCTTTAGTGCGCTGCAGCAAAAACTTCTGAGTCTGCGGTATGGCCGCCACAGGAAAAGGCGCCTGGGCCTGCGTCTGACTGATCAATGATCACCTTCGCGCCCCCGGCCAGCGCGCGCCGCGCGCTGGCGCCCCCATTGCGGGAATCGAATCGAAGCGAGCCGAAATGAAACACTTGCATCCGGCCCGGCTTCACCTTTGATTAACTCTCGTAAACGCCGAGGCCTCATGCTGTTCCAGGTTCTTGCTTTCACCGCCGCCCTCGGCGCCCACAGCGCTCCTCAAGCCGCCGTCCCCGCCGCCGCCGTCGAACCGGTCGCCCAGAACGCCTTCGTGGTGGATTGCCAGGTCAGCGGTCAGGCCCTCACCGACTGTAAGGTCGTCGACGCCGATCCGGCCACCGACGCCCGCGCCGCCACCGCGCTGAAGCTCGCAGCCCAGATCCAGGTGCCGGAAGGCGTCGCCCTGGCCAATCCGGGCCGGATGAAGATCCGCCTCAACGTCAATCCGTAAGGTCCTCGACGGCCCCTGCGTGACGGCCGTATGAACGGCGGCGTTTGCTGAAGGCGCCCGCCGCATGCCCGTCACGCCCCCGCCGCCGCTCGTCGAGGCCGTCATCGTCACCGCGCCGCGGCTGCCGCCGCTGGGCGGCGAGGCGGTGTTCGACGCCCAGCAGCTCGACGCCGAGGCGCTGAAGACGGCGCCCAGGCTCGACGCGGCCCTGAAGCAGGTTCCCGGCGTCTCGCTCTTCCGCCGCACCGGCAGCGACGCGGCCAATCCGACCATCCAGGGCGTTTCCCTGCGCGGCATCGCGCCGTCGGGCGCCGGCCGCGCCCTCGTCACCCTCGATGGCGCGCCCCAGAACGATCCGTTCGGCGGCTGGGTGATCTGGTCGTCCCTGCCACCGGAGGGACTCGAGGGCGTCACGATCGTGCGCGGCGCCGGAGCCGGGGCCTATGGCGCCGGCGCCCTGACCGGCGTGGTCGCCCTGCAGGAACGCGCGGCGACCGGCGGCCTCTCGGCGCTGGACCTCTCCATCGGCGGCCGCGGCGAGCGCCGCGCGGCCACGGCCTTCGGAACCCGCGGCCTGCTGATCACCGCCGCCGCAGAGCACAATGACGGTTACGTGCCCGTACGCACCTCGCTGAAGGGCGCGGCCGACACGCGCGCGGACCTCAATTCCGGCTCCGTCGCCGCCCGCCTGCAGGGCGAGCTTGACGGCATGACCGGCGCGATCCGGCTCGGCGCCTATGACGAGGAGCGCGGAGCGGGGCTCGCCGGCGCCAATTCGACGGCCAAGGGGGCCTCGGCCACCGCCACCCTGGCGCGGCTGGAGGCGAGGGGCGGCTGGCGGTTGCAGGCCTGGATCCGTGCGAGCGACCTGGCGAACAGCTCGGTCGCGGTGGCGGCCGGGCGGGGCGCCACCACGCCGGCGAGCGACCAGTTCGAGACGCCGTCCACGGGCTATGGCTTGAACGCCGCGTGGCAGGGGCGTGCGGAGACCTGGTCGTGGGAGGTGGGCGCCGACGCCCGCTTCGCCGAGGGCCTGGCCCGCGAGCGGTTCCGGTTCCAGAGCGGCGCCTTCACCCGCGGCCGCGAGAGCGGCGGCCGCACGGCCGTGGGCGGGGTCTATGTGGAGGTCGCCCACGACGCCGGCGACCTGCTGCTGACCGGCGGGGCGCGGCTCGACGCCTGGCGCCAGAGCGGGGCCGTGCGCCGCGAGCGCGACCTCGCCACCAACGCCATCACCCTCGACCAATCCGCGCCCGACAATTCGGGCGTCACGCCGACCGCGCGCTTCGGCGCGCGCTGGCGGCTGGGCGATGTGGCCTGGCTGCGCGGCGCGGCCTATGCCGGCTTCCGACCACCCAGCCTCAACGAGCTGCACCGCCCGTTCCGCGTCGGCAACGACGTGACCGAGGCCAATCCCGGCCTGACGCCAGAGAAGCTCTATGGCGCCGAACTGGGCGCCGGCGGGGATGGGCCGCTGCGCTGGACCGCGACCCTGTTCTTCAATCGCCTCGACGACCCGATCACCAATGTGACCGTGGGCCTGGGGCCGGCCACCTTCCCGACGGCGGGTTTCATCCCGGCCGGAGGCGCCCTGCGCCAGCGCCAGAACGCCGGGCGGATCGACGCCTGGGGCCTGGAGGGCGACGTTGCGCGGACCTTCGGCGGACTGGAACTCGACGGCGCCTTCACCGCCGCCCACGCCCGGGTCGACGGCGGTTCGGCCGCCGCGCAGTTGACCGGCAAGCGGCCAGCCCAGACGCCGGATGTCACGGTCACCGCCGGCGCGACCTGGCGGCCGACGGACAAGCTCTCCCTGTCGGCCCAGGCCCGCTACGAGAGCAAGCGGTTCGAGGACGACCTGAACAGCCGCGTTCTCGCCGCCTCAGTGGGGCTGGACGTCCGCGCCGGCTGGCGCATGAGCGACGACGCCGAGGTCTATCTCGCCGCCGAGAACGTCACCGACGCCCGCATCGAGGTCGGCGAGACCGGCGACGGCATCGAGAGCTTCGCCGCGCCGCGGCTGATCCGCGTCGGCTTTTCGATCCGCCGCTAGATCTCGGCCGCCGCCGGATAGAGCTTCTCGTGGGTCGCGCAGATGCCGGGCCACAGGCTGGCGGCCGCGGGAAGATCCAGATCGAACTCGCTCTTCAGCAGGGCGACGAACTCATCGGCGCTGTCGACGAGCTGGTCGGTCCGCCGGCCGGGGGTGACGCGGCGCAGGACGCGGCCCAGCAGCATGGTGATGTGCGACGGCCCGAACCGGTAGGCCATCGCCGCCTGGGTGAAGATCGAGTCCGGCGAGGTGGCGAGCCAGTCGCACATGGCGGCCATCGGCGCCGGATCGGCCGGGGCCAGGGTGAAGTCGAAGCTCTTGGCGCCGCCCATCTCGTGATTGTGCAGACGCCACCATTCCGCATCGAGACGTTCCAGGCGGAAGTCATAGCCCGCCACGCGATAGGGGCCCTCGGCGAGCGGGATCGGTTCGGTCAGGCCGTCGCCCAGCCCGGTATCGGCGATCCAGGGGCCCTCCGGCAGGTCGACCTTCAGCACCAGGTGGTTGCTGAGCGTCGCGTCGCCGCGCTCCGCCCGCATGACGGCGCCGGAAAGCCGGGTGACGGAGAAGCCGATCTCGCCGAGCGCCCAGCCTAGCAGGCCGTTCATCTCGTAGCACCAGCCGCCCCGGCGGCGGGTGACCAGCTTGTCGAAGGCCTGCTCGACGCCGAGGCCCATCGGCCGTTCCAGCCGGACGTCGAGGTTCTCGTAGGGGATGGCGAACAGGTGGGCGCGATGCAGCGCCTTGAGCGTCGCAAGGTCCGGCCGGACCGGTCCCGCATGGCCGATCCGCGCCAGATAGGCCCCGAGGTCCATCGGCCTATTCCGCCGGGTTTCCGGCGCCCGCCTGGCCCTTGATCATCTCCACGATCTCCGGGCGGATGTTGTCGGCGCCCTTCTCCATCATGTGCTGGACGATGCGCGCGCCGACCGCCGCCTGCATGGCGCCGGTGAACTCGGCCTTGTGCGAGCCGACCCAGGCCATGGAAGCCTCGCGGTTGACGTTCAGGCTTTGGAAGCGCGGCGCGACATAGCGGGCCATCAGTTCGTAGGAATGGCGCGTGGCGTCCCAATTGGCCCAGTTGTGAGCCATCAGGAGGAAGGCGCCGAAGCCGCCGGACTGGTCGACCAGTTGCTGGATGCGCGCGGCCGCATCGTCCGGGGTGCCGATCACCGCCATGCCCGAATTGACCATGGCCTCGATGGGATCGCCCGCGCCGTCCGGCACGATCGGCAGGTTGGCGATCTCGCGGAAGTAGTAGATCCACTTTTCCAGGCCGAAACGCACGTCGGCCATGGCCTGCTCGCGGGTCTCGGCGATGTGCATGGGGCCGACGAGGCGCCAGGCCTGCCGATCCATGGTGTGGCCGTTCTGCTGGGCCAGGTCCTCGGCGATCGCCCAGTTGGAGGCCAGCGCATTGAAGCCGCCGGTCGAGGTGGCGCCGATCGACAGCAGGCCCAGGCCCTGCTTGCCCGCCGCCCGCGCGCCGGTGGGCGAGGATAGGGCGGCCACCGCGATCTACACGTGCGGACGCGAATAGGGTGTCATCTGCAGGCGGGCTTGGTTCAGCTCGAACCAGTCGGACTTGTGGGTGACCGTCTCGCCGCGCAGCAAGGGCACCAGGACATCCAGCGCCTCGTCCATGCGGTCGCGCTGCTTGTCCGGCGGGATGCCCATCATCATCGCGTCCGAGACCAGGGCGCCGGGGCCGACCCCGAACATGGTCCGCCCGCGGGTCATGTGGTCGAGCTGGTTGATGCGGTCGGCCAGCATCAGCGGGTGATGATAGGGCAGGGAGGAGACGCCGGTGCCCAGGCGGATGTGCTTGGTGCGCTCGGCCGCGGCGGCGATGAACACCTCGGGGCTGGCGATCAGTTCGTAGCCGGCCGAGTGGTGCTCGCCGATCCAGGCCTCCTCGTAGCCCAGCTGATCCATCCACTGCACCAGCTCCAGATCCCGCTGGATGGCGAGCGTCGGGTTCTCGTCGACCGGATGGAAGGGCGCGATGAAGGCGCCGAAGCGCAGTTTATCCCCGGGCACGAAGGCCTCCCTATGAAGTTCTTGGAGGCTAGCTTAGCGCTGATAACCCAGGGACGCCTAGGCTGTCCCAGCGGCAGCCCGGCTGCTATCCCGCGCGGTCTCCAGGAAGCGGATGACCGAGAGCTCGAAGGCGCGCGGCGAGGCGCGATCCTTCAGGGGCAGGGTTCCGCGCTCATAGGCCTCCAGCACCAGCGGATGGATGTAGGCGGCGCGGCAGACGGCGGCGGTGTTGCCGAGCAGGCCGGCGACCGCCTTGACGCACGTCTGCACATTGCGT
>CAMFHW010000330.1 GCA_945952175.1 uncultured Phenylobacterium sp.
AAGGATGGCCACCCGCCAGGTTCAGCTTTACGATCTGGGTCCCGGCATTCGCGGGGATGAGCGGATAGGGGTTACTCGTCCCCGAACAGATCGCCCGTCTGCCCGCCCGCCGGCAACTGCGGCGGTGGGGTCAGGCCGATGTGGGTATAGGCCCGGGCCGCGGCCATGCGGCCGCGCGGCGTGCGCTGGATGAAACCCTGTTGCAGCAGGAAGGGCTCGATCACGTCCTCCACCGCGTCGCGGGCCTCGGCGATGGCGTAGGCCAGGGTCTCGACCCCGGCCGGCCCGCCGCCATAGTTCTCGATCAGGGCGCGCAGGTAGCGGCGGTCCAGCGCATCCAGCCCGGCCTCGTCCACGTCGAGCCGCGCCAGGGCCTGGGCGGCGGCGGACTTGCCGATATGGGCCACTCCGTCGGCGGCGGCGAAGTCGCGCACCCGGCGCAGCAGCCGGCCTGCCACCCGCGGCGTGCCGCGCGAGCGGGTGGCGATCTCGGCCGCCCCGTCCTCGCCGAGGGCCAGCCCCATCTTGCCCGCCGCATGGGCCAGCACCTTACCGAGCTCGGCGTGGGTGTAGAATTCCAGCCGCACCGGAATGCCGAAGCGATCGCGCAGCGGCGTGGCCAGCAGGCCCGCGCGCGTGGTCGCCGCCACCAGGGTGAAGGGCGCCAGGTCGATGCGGATCGAGCGCGCCGAGGGGCCCTCGCCGATCACGAGGTCCAGCACATGGTCCTCCATGGCCGGATAGAGGATCTCCTCCACATTCGCCGCGAGGCGGTGGATCTCGTCGATGAACAGCACGTCGCGCGGTTCGAGATTGGTCAGGATCGCCGCCAGGTCGCCCGCCTTGGCCAGCACCGGTCCGGAGGTGGCGCGGAAGTTCACCCCCAGCTCGCGGGCGACGATCTGGGCGAGCGTGGTCTTGCCCAACCCCGGCGGTCCGAACAGCAGCACGTGGTCCAGCGCCTCGCCGCGCTGCTTGGCCGCCTCGATGAAGACCCTGAGGTTCCCCTTGGCCTGCTCCTGGCCGACGAACTCGGCGAGCGTCTGCGGGCGCAGCGCGCGGTCCTGCGGCTCCATCGGCGCGGGCTCGCCGGACACCAGCCGCGTCACCGGCCCAGCTCCTGCAACCCGGCCTTGATCAGGGCTGAGACGTCGACGTCCTCACCCAGCCGCAGCGCCGCCTGCTCGACCACACGGCGCGCGTTCACCTCGGCGACGCCCAGACCCATCAGGGCGGCCACCGCCTCGCCGGTCGCCGAGGGCTTGGCGGGCGCCTGGGCCACGGTCGCCTGGGCGTGGAAGGCGGCCACCGGGCCGTCGCTGATCGGCTTGTCCTTCAGCTCGGTGACGATGCGCTGGGCGAGCTTCGGCCCCACCCCGTTGGCGCGGCCGACCGCGGCCTTGTCCTCGCGCGCCACTGCGCCAGCCAGCTCGGGCGGCGGCAGCACGTCCAGCACCGATAGCGCCGCCTTCGGCCCCACCCCCTGGATCGCCTGCAAGAGCACGAAGGCGCGGCGCTCGTCGCGGCCCAGGAAGCCGTACAGCTTCATGCCGTTGGCCTCGGTCCACTGGGTCTCGACGTGCAGCACGGTCTCCTCGCCGACGGCCGGCAGGTGGCCCAGCGTGCGCGAGCCGCAGCGGACCACATAGCCCACCCCGCCCACGTCGATCAGGGCGTCCTCCTCGCCGACCTCGGCCACCAGGCCCCGCAACCGCCCGATCATGATGCTTTCCGAATGGGACGGCTCGCTTCGCTCACCGTCGGGGTCCCGAAGCTGCGGGCCTTGCGCGCATGCGCATGGGCGATGGCGACGGCCAGGGCGTCGGCGGCGTCCTCGGTGGTCGGGCCGGCGGTCGGCAGCAGCCGGCGGATCATGAAGCCCACCTGGTCCTTCTCCGCGCTCCCGGTCCCCACCACGGCCTTCTTCACCACCTTGGCGGCGTATTCCGCCACCGGCAGGCCGGCCCGCGCCGGGACCAGCAGCGCCATGGCCCGGGCGTGACCCAGCTTCAGCGCGCTCTGGGCGTTGTTGTTCATGAAGGTCTCTTCCACCGCCGCCTCGTGCGGCCGGTGCGCCTCGACGATCTCGCCGATCGCATCGAACAGGCAGAGCAGCCGCTCGGCGAAGGGCAGGCTCTCCTTCGGCGCCACCACCCCATGCGCCACGTGGGTCAGCCGCGCCCCCTCGACCACGATCACCCCCCAACCGGTGCGGCGGAGGCCCGGGTCCAGGCCGAGGATGCGGATGGGCGCGTTCATGGGCGGCGGCGACTCGTCAAGCGTTCGACTTATGTTCCTTATCTCGCGGGAGTCGCCGAAGGAAGGGTTAAGGCGGGGAGGGCGTCTGTTACGAGAACCAGCGCGTGTGCATGGCCCGGAGGAATTCCGGCTCAGCGACAGGATAGCCCGAGGCCGAGCCCAACACGGAATCTATCCAGCAATGCGGGCAATGGGCGGTCCAGAGCTTGTCATCAATCCATTCCGCGATCTCGCCGGGCTTGAAGGTCCGGCAACAGTAGAAGCACCCGCAGATCTCGCTCCGTCCGATCTCAGCGCGATGGTTCGAGCTGTGGCGATGCGCGGCGTCGAGTATCTCGCGTGGGTAGTCCATGCGGCGATGTTGCTGGAAGGCCTCGCGGGAGGCCAGTCCCAACCCTCACCAAAGTCTCATGCCGGCCAGTCTGCCTGAGGACCCAGGTCACTCAAGGACGGCCCGCAGGGCCGCCGCGGGGCCGCCGCGCCGCAGGCGCGGTCCTTGACTGACCTGGGTCCTCAGGCTCGCATCATCCATGAGATTCAAGGATCGAAAGGCCTACCGGGCCGGGCCGGAGCTCAACGTGGCGCCGCCATCGGGACGGGCGGGCCGACCGAGTATCGCTGACTGGCGCTGTTCATCACATAGACCGCATCCGGTTCGCTGAAATCCACGCGGAACGGGCCATAGGTCTTGAATGTGGATGGCGCGGCGATCTTGCGCCCGCCGGATGCGTCGAGCTGGTGGAACCCGTCGGCTGCCGCCAGCACCAGCGTGTCGCCGCGCCGCGAGAGACTGAAGAAGGGCAGGCTGCAGGAGCGCCGCGCGTCGGGATCGGGGCAAGGTTTGGTGTAGAGGGTCCGCACCCGCTCGCCGCAGATTTCGACGACCCGGCCATACATCGTCGCGTGGACCAGTCCGGCCGCCATGACGACGCAGCCCGGCTTCCAGGGCTCTGCGGCGAGCCCCGTCACCATGTCGCAGCCCGTCTTCGAGGGCCCACAGAAGTCCATGGTCTCGTTGCGCTCCACCTGGCGAACTTCACCCGTGCGCCGGTCGATCCGCTGCAGGCCGCCGCCGAACTCGCCGATGTCCTTGCCGACGATGATATCGGTCGGCGTGAGCAACACGGTCGTGTGGCCGACGGAGGGTATCCATCGCGTCAGTTCGAGGGTTCTTTGTCCGCCACTTCCCAGTTCGACGAGGCGCCGGCTGGTCACCAGCGCCGCGCGGCCGGGCTCGCAGACAAGCCCCACCAGGCCGTCGGTACGCGCTGCGACCCTCGCCAGCGTGCGCCAACCGCCCTCCACCCGTTGGCGCACCGTCCAGGTTTGGGTTCCTCCCCGCGGCCCAGTCGCCACCACGATCTGGCCGTCCACGGCGCAGAAATCATAGGCGGGCTCGGGCAGGGCCTCCTGCCGGGCGCCACGGACGCCCTCGCGCACGGTCCAGAGTTCGCCGGCGTCGGACAGCAGCCAAAGCTTGTCATCCGCGAAACTCACCCGCCTGAGACTGTCCGTCTGGCCCTCCCGCATAGGCTCGATCCGAGCCTCGTAGAAGCTCATCGGGTAGGGATCCAAGGGGCCGGTCAGACGGGCGACCGCGAAGGTCAAGCCCAGCACGCACAAGATCAGGCCGTAGGCCGCACTGTTGAACATGGCGTCCTCCCCGGGGAGCGCGTTCCTCATGCCAAGGTCTAGCTTCGATTTACGGCGGTAATAGGACGGGACCCCTGGCGCGGTCCAAGCTTCAGCCCACCTCCACCTTCGCCAGGTTCGGCTTCGGGATCGCCGAGGTGAACGCCCCGCCCAGCTTGGCCTTGTCCATGGCGAGGTCGGCCCAGGCCTGGGCGAAGGCCTGCGCGCCACCTTTCGCGCCGGCGCCGCTCGCGCCGAGGGTCACGGCGCGGCCCTTGAGCGCCGTGGTCAGGGCGGCCCAGAGGTCGAGGTCTTCGGTCGGCGTCTCGTCCTCGGCGAGGGGCTGGCCGGCGGCGATCTTGCGGGCCAGGGCCGCCAGGCCGGCGTCGCCGAGGTCGATCGCCACGGCGCCGGGCGGCAGGTCCTTCAACGCGGCCACCAGGCCCGCCAGCGCCATCCGCCGGGGCGTGGTGTTGCGCTCGCCGCCCGCTTGGCCCGAGCGCTCCCCGGCCACCACGCGCACGAACGCCCAGCCCCCGCACTTGAAGGCGGCATGGTGGGCGGATCGGGTCCAGAGGCGATGCGGGCTCGTCATGGCGCGGCCTTAGCATCGGCCGACGCGGCCGCTAAGGTCCCGCCGCTTCGGATGCAGAGAGAATCGCCATGCCCGCCACGTCGAACCACACCAGCGTCGAGGATCTGAACCGGGCCAATGAGGGCAAGCTGCCCGGCCATCTGGGCCTGACCATCACCGAGGTGTCCGACGGCCGGGTGGTCGGGCGCATGGCGGTGCGGCCGGACCTGGTGGCCCATACCGGCTACCTCCTGGCTGGCGCGGTGCTCAGCGTCGCCGACATCCTCTGCGCCTACGGCGTCTCGACATCCTGGCCGGACGGGGCCAACGGCTTCACCACGGCGGAGGTGAAGTGCAATTTCACGGGCACCCTGCGCGAGGGCGCCATGATCTGCACCGCGAGCCTCCTGCATGGTGGCCGCACCACCCAGGTCTGGGACGCCCGCGTCGAGGACGAGGCCACGGGCAAGCTGATGGCCGCCTTCCGCTGCACCCAGATCATCCTCTATCCGCGGAGCTAGGCGGCGGCCGGGCTATTTCTTCGCAGGTGGCTTGTCCGCCTTCGCCGCCTCGGACACCGGGCACTTCATCCTGGTGTAGGTGTACTTGATGTCCTTCAGGCGCTTGCCCTGCATGCAGATATTGGGGTCGCCGGAGATCACGCCAGAGCCCGACACACCCAGACCCTTGAACTTGATGGGCGGTTTGGCGGCGGTGATGTCGTAGGTCTCGCCGCCGCTCTGGAC
>CAMFHW010000331.1 GCA_945952175.1 uncultured Phenylobacterium sp.
GGTTGATGACGTCGAGGGTCTTGGATTCAGACGGCTCGACCCATTGGCCGTCGATGCAGAACTTCAGGTACTCGCGCATGACGTCCTCCCGGATCGCTCTTTGGGGAATTTCGCCGCGCAGGGAAAACCAACCGCCGGCTTCAAACAAGCGTTTTTAGTGATCGGCGATCACTATTGAAGAGAGATTCCGCTTATGGCGCTTGGGATAGCGGTTACCTCGCCCCTATCGCTGGTGGATCAGCGGCTGTCCCGCCACCGGGCTGCGGGCCTTCAGCACGTAGCCCGCCCGGATCGAGCCGATATAGAGGTCCTTCAGGTCGCTCCCGCCCCAGGTGACGTTGGTCGGGTGGTTCACCGTCTCGCCCGACGGGTCGTGGATCACGATCACCACCTCCAGCGAGGGCGTGATCGCCACCACCTTGTTCGCGGCCGGCAGGCAGACCCAGAGATTGCCCTCGGCGTCCATGCCCACGCCATCGGTATAGCCGAGCTCCGCCGGGTCGATCGCCGGCGCGCCCGGCGTCGCGAGCTTGCCCAGCACCGGGCCGTGGCGGCGCCCCGGCCCCAACTTGCCGCCCGGCAGGATGTCGAAGGCCATGACATCGGCGCCCGAGGTCTGGGCGCAGTAGAGCACGCTCTCGTCGGCCGACAGCGCCATGCCGTTCGGGAACTTCAACCCCTCGGCCACGATATCCGCCGACCCGTCGGGCCGCAGCACGAAGATGAAGCCGTCGGTCCGCCCGTCCAGGGCCTGCGGCCAGGTCTCGGCATGGGTGGAGTTGGCGCACCAGATGTTCCCCGCTGCATCCATCACCGGATAGTTCGCGCTGGTCAGCCGCTTGCCGCCCACCTCGGCGAGCAGGGTCTCATGGACGCCGGTGGCCGGGTCGAACCGCTGCAGCGGCCCCTCCTCCTTGTCGTAGATGCCGAAATTGGCGATCAGGATGCGGCCCTGGCGGTCCATGTTGACGCCGTTCGGCGCGCCGCCCTTCGGTCCCATCCGCTTGAACGAGCCGTCCGCCAGGATCTCGGCCACCGCGCACTGGTGGTCCGAGGCGAAGACGCGGCCGTCGGGACCCACGACGACATCCTCCGGCCGGTCGATGCCGACGGCGATCTTGTGGAACGCGGACGCGGGAATGGGCGCGAGCGGCATGGGCTTCCTCCGGGCTTTTCTTTCAGCTTGCGTGGGGGCGGGGCGTGAGACAAGCCCGCGCCATGAGCAGCGTCGAGCGTCTCAAGTCCTGGGCCCGGGCGATCAAACGCGACGTGGTGGCGCTCTGGTTCGCCGGCCGCGATCCCCGCACGCCGCGGATGGCGAAGATCGGCGCGGCCCTGGTCGCGGCCTACGCCCTGTCGCCGATCGACCTGATCCCAGACTTCATCCCGATCGCCGGCTATCTGGACGACCTGATCCTGGTTCCGATCGGCATCGTGATCGTGGTGCGCATGATTCCCTCGCCCCTGATGGCCGAGTTTCGGACCACGGCCGAGCTAGCCATCCAGCGCCCGATCAGCCGAACGGCGGCCAGGCTCTTCATCGCGGCCTGGGTCCTGGCCGCCGCGGCCCTGGCCTATGCGGTGATCAGCTGGCTTGCCGTGGCGCACGCGCCTCGCTAAAGCCCGGAGGACTCGTCGGAGACCTTCATGAACCCGCTCGCCATCATCATCCCGTTCATCCTCGTGATCGCGGCGCTGAACTACATCGACTTCGGCCGGGTCGACTGATCCATGGCCCAGGCTGCGCGCGGCGCGGCCCTTGTCACGGGCGGCGCGCGGCGGATCGGCCGGGCCCTCGCGCTCGCCTGCGCCCGCGCGGGCTATGACGTCGCCATTCACTGCCGCGCCGTCGACGACGACGCCCAGGCCGCGGCCACCGAGGTCAAGAGCCTCGGCCGCAAGGCCTCCCTCCACACCTGCGACCTGCGGCGCGAGTCCGAGACCGCGCCCCTGCTGAACGAGGTCGAGGGTGAGCTCGGCCCCGTGACCCTCCTGGTCAACTGCGCCTCCGTCTTCGAGGAGGACGGCTTCGGCGACATGAACCGCGCCTCGTGGGACGCCCACATCGAGACCAACCTGCGCGCGCCCCTGGTGCTGTCCCAGGTCTTCGCGAGGCGACTGCCCGCCAACCGCGAGGGCCTGATCGTCAATATCCTCGACCAGCGGGTGCTGAGCCCCGGCCCGGAATTCTTCAGCTATTCCCTGTCCAAGAGCGCGCTGTGGGACGCGACCCGCATGATGGCCCGCGCGCTCGCCCCCCGCATCCGGGTGAACGGCATCGGGCCGGGCCCGGTGCTGCGCTCGATCCACCAGGCCGAGGCCGACTTCGAGGCCGAATGGCGGGCCACCCCGCTCGCCCGCGCGGTGTCGCCGGTGGAGATCGCCGACGCCCTGACCTATCTGATTGACGCACGTTCGGTGACCGGCCAGATGATCGCCGTCGACGCCGGACAGCATCTGAGCTGAAGGACGCCATGGCCCTCTCGCCCATCCAGGAGATTCCCGCCCAAACCGCCATCGAACCGACCGAGGCCGTTCCGAACGGCCGTATCGTCATGACCAAGATCTTCGTCACCGGCCTGAAGCTGGACGCCGAGATCGGGGTCTACGCCCACGAGAAGGGCCGCGCCCAGCCACTGGTGGTCGACGTCGAGCTCGACGTTCCCTCGGCCGGGACCCGCAAACTGGCGGACACCATCAATTATGCGATCGTCGGCGAGCGCGCCCGCGCCATCGCCTCCGAGGGCCACATCCACCTGGTCGAGGATTTCGCCGAGCGCCTGGCCCGCGCCATGCTGGCCGACGACCGCGTCATGCGCGCCCGCGTCCGGGTCGAGAAGCCCCTGGCGCTGGCCCCACATGCCGCCGCAGCGGGCGTCGAGATCACCGTCGTGCGGGGCTGATCCTTCGGTGTCATGCCGGTTTCCGCGCAGCGGAAGACCGGGACCCATAAGCGCCGATCCATCCTGCGAACTCCGCGCGTATGGGTCCCGGACAAGCCCTGCGAGCTTTCCGGGATGACACTCTATGTTTCCAGCTCACAAGATGACGCGCAGTTCACAAGATGGACGCGAATTAAAGTGGCGCCGGCTCCAGAAGGGCCCACATCTAAGTCGTACTTGAAACTCGGCGAGCGCCGAAAAGGAGACTGATGTGAGCGATGGTCTGGGTTCCGTTGCTGTCGCGTCGGAGGACAAGACCCTGCCGATCGTGACCTATGTGCTGTTCCTGCTGGGCTTCGTGACCCACGGGTTTACGGCGGTTGTCGGCCTTATCGTGGCCTATGCCAGCCGCTCCAGCGCGCGGCCGATGGCGGAAAGCCACTACACCTTCCTGATCCGCACCTTCTGGATCGGCCTGGCCGCGGCGGCGCTGCTGATCACCTACGCGCTGTGGAGCGCCGTGCTGACCATGGTGCTGATCGGCTTCCCGATGCTGGCCCTGGCCGGGATCGTGGGTTGCCTGCTGGCGGCCTGGTACGGCCTGCGCCTGATCGTCGGCCTGGTGCGCCTGGCCAATGACGAGACCTATCCGACGCCGCGCAACTGGCTGCTCTGACAGCCACAGCCCGCGCAACGAAAACGGCCGCCCCGATCGCTCGGGGCGGCCGAATTGGTTTCAGGACCTGCCTGGGATCAGGCCGCCACCAACTCGCGGCGGACCATGCGGGCGTATTCGTCCATCAGGCCCAGCGACAGGGCGCCGGGGGTGAAACGGTACTCGCCGATCTCGGCCACCGGGGTGACCTCGGCGGCTGTGCCGACCACGAAGCATTCGGTGAAGCCGGCCAGTTCCTCGGGGCGGATGTGACGCTCGATCACCTCGATACCCTTGGCCTTGGCGAGCGCGATCACCGACTGACGGGTGATGCCGTTCAGGAAGCAGTCCGGGGTCGGCGTATGCAGCGCGCCGTCCTTGACGAAGAACACGTTCGAGCCGGTGCTCTCGGCGATGTAGCCGCGATAGTCGAGCATCATGGCGTCGGTGTAGCCGTCCTTCTCCGCGGCATGCTTGGAGATGGTGCAGATCATGTAGAGGCCGGTCGCCTTGGCGTGGACCGGCTCGGTCTCCGGCGACGGGCGCTTGTACTTGGCCCAGCACATCCGGATGCCCTTGGCGCGCTCTTCCGGCTTGAAGTAGCTCGGCCAGTCCCACACCGCGATCGCCACGTGGATCTTGGTCTGCTGGGCGCTGACGCCGATCATCTCCGAGCCGCGCCAGGCGATCGGGCGGATGTAGGCGTCGGCCAGGCCGTTCTTGGCGCAGGTGTCCTTGCAGGCCTGGTCGATCTCGGCCACCGTGAACGGGATCTTGAAATCGAGGATCTCCGCCGACTTGAACAGACGCTCCGTATGCTCCGTCAGCTTGTAGATCTCTCCGCCGTACATCCGCTCGCCTTCGAACACCGCCGAGGCGTAGTGGAGGCCATGGGTCAATACGTGCACCTTCGCCTCGCGCCAGGCGACGAACTGGCCGTCCAGCCAGATCCAACCATCGCGATCATCGAAGGGAACGAGAGACATTTGGAAACTTCCTCCTTTCAAGGAAGCCCCCTTACAGACCCCCACGCCCGTCAGGTCAAACAAAATGGGGCGGGCGCGTGAGCGGTCCGGCCGATCCCCGCCTCATCCTGCGGGACGAAGAACTGGATGCGGGCGTGGAGCTGATGATGCTAGCGGAGGCCGCGCTGTGGGCCGGGGTCGACGCCGGCCTGGAGGCCGAGGCGGCGCGTGAATCGATCGCCCCGCGCGCGGCGATCCTGGGCCGTTCGCACTGGCGGGCCGCCTTCCTGCTGAAGCGCCGGCCGGGCCTTGGCGTGCAGGAGCTCGCGCGCCTGACCAGCCTTTCGAAACAGGCCGCCAGCAAGGTGCTGGGCGATCTCGAGGCCCGCGGCCTGGCCGAAAAGGTCGCCCGCGTGCTCGACGGCCGCCGCCGCGCCGCGCTGCTCACCGGGTCCGGCGCGGCCTTCGAGGACCGCATCGCCGAGCGCCTGCGCGGCCAACTCGCCCGAGCCTATCGCACCGGCGGCCTGGATGGCGTCGGAGGCGCACGCGCTATACTGGGGGCGTTGGCCGGCAGCCGCGGCAAGGGCGGAGACGCGAGATGAGCGAGGCGGGCGATCGCCACCTGCTGGTCGTGGACGACGACGACCGCATCCGCGACCTGATCAAGGAATATCTGAGCCGCCACGGCTTTCGCGTCACCGCCGC
>CAMFHW010000332.1 GCA_945952175.1 uncultured Phenylobacterium sp.
AGATCGCCCGGCGGATCCTGAAGGAAATCAACGACCGGCTGCGGTTCCTGGTGAACGTCGGCCTGGACTATCTGAACCTGTCGCGTTCGTCGGGGACGCTGAGCGGCGGCGAGAGCCAGCGGATCCGCCTGGCCAGCCAGATCGGCTCGGGCCTGACCGGCGTGCTCTATGTGCTGGACGAGCCGTCGATCGGCCTGCACCAGCGCGACAACACCCGCCTGCTGGAGAGCCTGAAGCGGCTGCGCGACCTGGGCAACTCGGTGATCGTGGTCGAGCACGACGAGGAGGCGATCCTCACCGCCGACTATGTGATCGACATGGGCCCGGCCGCCGGCGTGCATGGCGGCGAGATCGTCAGCCAGGGCAAGCCGGCCGAGGTGATGGCGGACCCGAACTCGGTGACGGGCCAATACCTGTCGGGCGTGCGCGAGATCGCAGTTCCGGAGGACCTGCGGCCGATCTCGAAGAAGAAGGTGCTGCGCGTGGTGGGCGCCATGGGCAACAACCTGAAGAACGTGACCGCCGAGATCCCGGTGGGGACCTTCACCTGCATCACCGGGGTGTCCGGCGGCGGCAAGTCCACCTTCACCATCGAGACCCTGTACAAGGCGGCGGCAAGGCGGCTGCACAACGCCTCGGACGCGCCAGCCCCACACGAGCGGATCGAGGGGCTGGAGCTGTTCGACAAGGTGATCGACATCGACCAGAGCCCGATCGGGCGCACGCCGCGGTCGAACCCGGCCACCTATACCGGCGCCTTCCAGCCGATCCGCGACTGGTTCGCGGGCCTGCCGGAAGCCAAGGCGCGGGGCTATGGGCCGGGCCGGTTCAGCTTCAACGTCAAGGGCGGGCGCTGCGAGGCCTGCCAGGGCGACGGGCTGATCAAGATCGAGATGCACTTCCTGCCGGACGTCTATGTGACCTGCGACGTCTGCCACGGGCGGCGCTACAACCGCGAGACCCTGGAAATCCTGTTCAAGGGCAAGTCGATCTCCGACGTGCTCGAGATGACGGTCGACGAGGCGCACGACTTCTTCAAGGCGGTGCCGACGGTGCGCGAGAAGATGGCGACCCTGCAGCGGGTGGGCCTGGGCTACGTCAAGGTGGGCCAGCAGGCGACGACGCTGTCGGGCGGCGAGGCCCAGCGGGTGAAGCTCTCCAAGGAGCTGTCGCGGCGGGCGACCGGCAAGACGCTCTACATCCTCGACGAGCCGACCACCGGCCTGCATTTCGAGGACGTGAAGAAGCTGCTCGAGGTGCTGCACGAGCTGGCCGACCAGGGGAACACCGTGGTGGTCATCGAGCACAATCTCGACGTGGTGAAGACCGCCGACTGGCTGGTCGACTTCGGCCCCGAGGGCGGCGACGGCGGCGGCGAGATCGTCGCCATGGGCAGCCCCGAACAGGTGGCCGGCAATCCGCGGAGCTGGACCGGGCGCTATCTGAAGGAGATCCTGGAACGCCACCGCCAGCGGCACGGGGCGAAGAAGAAGCTGGTCTCGGCGTGATCCCCCTCACCTAGCCTCTCCCCCTCAAGGGAGAGAGGAATGGGCGGAGGCGCTTCCCTCAAACAGTTGTTCGAAATAACGTCGGTCCATTCTTTGAGGGATTGGAGACGGCCCATGATTCTTTACGGCGCGCCCATGCCGGCGCCGAACCCGCGCCGCGTGCGCATCTTCCTGGCGGAGAAGGGGATCGAGCTTCCCGAGACGCCGGTGAACCTGATGACGCGGGAGCACAAGTCGCCGGAGTACCGGGCCAAGAACTCGATGGGCCAGATCCCGACCCTGGAGTTGGACGACGGGACCTGCATCTCCGAGACGGTGGCGATCTGCCGCTATTTCGAGGAGCTGCACCCCAACCCGCCGATGTTCGGGACGACGGCGGTCGAGCGGGCCCTGGTCGACCAGTGGATCCGGCGCGTGGAGTTCGCGGTGATGATGCCGGTCGGCCAGTTCTGGCGGCACGCGCACCCGCGCACGGCGGCGCTCCTGACCCAGTACAAGGACTTCGGCGAGAGCAACAAGGCGACCTATCAGGGGGCGCAAAAGTACATGGACCGCGAGCTGGCGGGGCGCGACTTCCTGGTCGGCGACACCCCGACCATGGCCGACATCTGCCTGTTGTCGACGGTCGACTTCGCCGAATGGATCGGCCTGCCGGTCGAGGACGAGTTCGAGCGCCTGGTCGCCTGGCGCGCGCGGATGAAGGCGCGGCCGAGCGCGAACGCTTAGGAGCCCTGGCGCCTAAGGGGTTCCGGCCGCCGGCGTGAGCGCGGCGGCCAACTTCTCGTCCGTCTCGCCGCGCAGCTCGCGATAGGCCTCGGCGAGCGGCGAATAGAGCAGGACGATCTGCAGGGCCGGCAGCAGGAGCTGGATCGCCGCCGTCACAAGGAAGGCGAAGAGGGCCAGGGGCTGGACGGCGGTGGGATGGGCGATCATGTCCTGGCCGCCGGCCATGGCCACGAACACCGCGCTGACGATGGTGAAGACCAGCCAGACCATCAGGTAGAAGATCACCGCCAGCACGGCCATGCCGAGCAGCGACCAGAAGTGGCCGCGGGTCAGGCGCCAGGAATCGGCGATGGCGATGCGGCGCTCGGCGAAGGTCATGGGGGTGGCCAGGAACAGGCGCACGCCGATCCAGATCACCGCCCCGGCCAGGACGAAGCCGGCCAGGATGCCGGGAATGCCGCCCAGCGCCGCGTCGACCGCGCGGACGAAGACCGCGCTGAAGACGCCGATGCCGGCCAGGAGCGCGTTGACGACGCTGAGCCGGATCTCGTCGGCGCCGAACTTCAGATAGGCCAGGCCCTTTTCGTGCGGCCGCAGGACGGCGCGGCAGATGGCGGCGGTGAGCGTCGACCAGACCAGGATCGCCACAACCAGGGTGAGCACGAAGGACGGCCAGGAGTGCTCCAGGATGCTGGAATAGGCGGCGACGTCGCCGGACAGCACGCCGTTGCTCTTGGCGTAGGCCACGAAGGCCGGGCCAAGTCCGATCAGCATGACCAGGAAGGTCGCCATGAGGCCCAGGAAGAAGAAAACGCTCCACGCGAGGACCTGGACCGGCCGATCGCGGACGAGTGTGAAGCCTTCCAGCGCCGATTCACTCGGCGAAAACCTAGTCATTTCCCTACCTGGGCCGGTTGCTCTCAAGAGCAGAACGAGTCGGCCACCCCTTTGGTCCCAATTTGGGGGTTCGATTGTGTCGCCCGCAAGGGCCGGCTCGCGATCCTTGGCGATCGTTGCTAGTTAGTCACGCATGACGACATCCCCTGTTCACGTGATCGGCGGCGGCCTGGCCGGATCGGAGGCCGCCTGGCAGATCGCCGAGGCCGGTGTGCCCGTGGTGCTGCACGAGATGCGGCCCGTGCGGCGCACCGACGCCCACCAGACCGACGGCCTGGCCGAGCTGGTCTGCTCCAACTCATTCCGCGCCGACGACTGGACCGGCAACGCCGTGGGCCTGCTGCACGCGGAGATGCGGCGGTTGGGCTCGATCATCATGTCGGCGGGCGACGCTCACCAGGTGCCGGCCGGCGGCGCCCTGGCGGTGGACCGAGACGGCTTCTCCCAGGCCGTGACCGCGCGGCTGGAGGCGCACCCGAACGTCACTATAGCCCGCGAGGAGATCGCGGGCCTGCCGCCGGCCGACTGGGACAGCGTGGTGGTGGCGACGGGCCCCCTCACCTCGCCGGCCCTGGCCGACGCGGTGCTGGAGCTGACCGGCGAGGGCCAGCTGTCGTTCTTCGACGCCATCGCGCCGATCGTGAACTTCGAGACCATCGACATGGACGTGGCCTGGCGGCAGTCGCGCTACGACAAGGAAGGCCCGGGCGGCGACAAGGCGGCCTATATCAACTGCCCGATGGACAAGGCCCAGTACGAGGCCTTCATCGACGCCCTGCTGGCGGGGCCGAAGTCCGAGTTCAAGGACTGGGAAAACGTGCCCTATTTCGACGGCTGCCTGCCGATCGAGGTGATGGCGGAGCGCGGGCGCGAGACCCTACGGCACGGGCCGATGAAGCCGGTGGGCCTGACCAACGCCCATAAGCCGGAGGAGAAGGCCTACGCCGTCGTGCAGCTGCGCCAGGACAATGCGCTGGGCACCCTGTGGAACATGGTCGGCTTCCAGACCAAGCTGAAGCACGGGGCGCAGACCGAGATCTTCCGCACCATTCCGGGGCTGGAGAAGGCGGTGTTCGCCAGGCTCGGCGGCCTGCACCGCAACACCTTCCTGAACAGCCCGCGCCTCCTGGACGGCCAGCTGCGGCTGAAGGCCATGCCGCGCCTGCGCTTCGCCGGCCAGGTGACCGGGGTCGAGGGCTATGTCGAGAGCGCGGCGGTCGGCCTGCTGGCGGGCCGGTTCGCGGCGGCCGAGCGGCTGGGCCGCCCGATCGAGGCGCCGCCGGCCACGACCGCCCTGGGCGCCTTGATCGGCCACATCACCGGCGGGCATCTGGAAGGTGGGAACGTCAGATTCCAGCCGAAGAACATCAATTACTGCCTGCTTCCGCCGTTGGAGGTGGCCAAGCGCGACGCCGAGGGCCGCCGCCTGGGCGCCAAGGAGAAGGGCCGCAACAAGAAGCGGGCTGTGGGCGAGCGCGCCCTGGCCGATCTCGACGCCTGGCTGGCCGGCCCGCCGGCGCTCGCGGCGGAATAGCCGAGATGCGGCAGGCGCAGGCGGCCCTGGGCTCCCTCGCCTTCCTGATCCTTGCGCCGGGGACCGTGGCCGGGCTGGTCCCGTGGTGGCTGACGGGATGGCGGCTGGGCCCGGCCCTGTTCGGGTTCGAGCCGCTGCGGTGGCTAGGCGGCGTGCTGGTCGGACTGTCGCTGGCGCTGCTGCTGGAGTGCTTCGGCCGCTTCGCCTGGCTGGGCCGCGGCACGCCGGCCCCGGTGGCGCCGACCGAGCGGCTGGTGGTCTCCGGTCCCTACCGGCGGGTGCGCAACCCCATGTACGTCGCGGTGACCGGCCTGATCCTGGGCCAGGTGCTGATGTTCCAGAGCGCGGCGTTGCTGGTCTATGCGGCGGCGATCGTCGCGGCCTTCCACGCCTTCGTGCTGGCCTATGAGGAGCCGACCCTGAAGCGGCAGTTCCCGGCGGACTATCCGGCCTATTTCGCGAATGTGCCGCGATGGGTCCCGCGGCTGAGGGCGTGGAGGCCGTAGCCCAATCTGCAGCCGCTCA
>CAMFHW010000333.1 GCA_945952175.1 uncultured Phenylobacterium sp.
CGCGCCTGGCGCGGCGACCCCGTGGGCCAGCATGGCGGGAAGGTCGCAATCGCCGGCGACCGCGCCTGTCCCGACGAGGCCCTGGTCGCCCTGCGGCGCTCCGCGAAATCCCTCGCGAGATCAGGCCTTCTTCGGCGAGGGCGCCTTCTTCTTCGGCGCTGACGCCGCCTTCGGCTTCGCCGCCGCCTTGGCGGGGACCGTCTTAGCAGCCGCGGGCTTAACGGCCGGAGCCTTCTTGGCCGGCGCAGCCTTCGGCTTGGCTGACGTCTTCGCCGGCGTGACCGCCTTCGCTGGGGCCGCCTTTGGCGCGGCAGCCTTCGGCCTGGGCGTGGATTTCGGCTTCGCGGCCTTGGGCGCCGGCGCAGCGGGCTTGGCGGCGGCTTTCGGCTTCGGCATCGCCTTGGGCTTGGCCGCCGCGGTCGGCGCGGGGGCGGGCGCAGGTGCTGGAGCCGGCGCAGGCCGAGGCGCGACGCGGTCGGCCAGAGCGTCGAACTCGGCCCAGAACACCGCGCGCTTGTCGTCGGTCTCCATCAGGATCTCGTGCTCGGCGCCGGCCACGTTGACGAACTTGCCGTCGGGCAGGTTGGCGGCGGCCGCGCGCTGGGCGTCGGCGCGGACGAGCTGGTCCTTCTCCGCCGAGGCGATCACCACCGGGATCGTGACGCCGCGCAGGTTCTCCGCCTTGGCCAGGTAGGCGGTCGACTTCAGGGCGAAATCCAGCCAGCCCCAGGTCGGGCCACCGAGGGCGAGGTCGCGATTGGCGTCGATCAGAGCGCGGCCGCGCGCGAAGCGCCGCTCATCCTTGGTCAGGACATTGCCCTCGAACGGCTCATGATAGGGATCGGCCGGCGGCCGCGCATAACCGCCGGCCTTGCCCAGCAGCAGGTTGAAGCCCACCAGCAGCGAGGCCAGCGGCGGGACGTTCACCCCCAGCATCGGCGCGCACAGCATGGCGCCAGCGAAGCGCGACGCCTCGCCCTTGGCCAGCGTCAGCAGGGTCAGGCAACCGCCCATCGAGTGGCCGACAGCGATCCACGGCTTGGGCAGCCGATCCTCGAAGGCCGCCAGCAGGGCGTGATAGTCCTCGACATAGGGCGCGTGGCCGTTGGCGTGGCCCTTCAGCCGGTCCGGCAGGTCGCGATGCGACAGGCCCTGGCCGCGCCACTCCTGGACCAGTACGGCGAAGCCGCGCTCCAGCAGTTCCTCCACCACCTCGAAATACTTCTCGATCGCCTCGGTCCGCCCGGTGGACAGCACCACCGAACCGCGCGCGCGGCCCTTCGGCGTGAACAGGGCCGCGCGGAGCTTCGCGCCGCCGGCGCCCGCGAACCACTCCGCCCCGCCGCCCGGCGGGATCGGCAGTTCCGGGATCGAGGTAAGCGGCGCGGCCTCGGCCATGTGGCGATCCTTCTAGGCGGCGATGCGGGCGAACAGGGCCTGCATCTGCGGCTGCAGCGAAAGGGCGAGGTTCATGTCCGACAGCTGCAGCCGGCCGCGGATCATCGCGGTCATCGGGTTGAGCTGGCCCTTGCCCAGGGCTTCCAGATCGGTGCGGCTGACGCGCACCGTCAGGTCGGCCGGCTTGTCGTCGTTGGAGACCTCGCCGCCGTCGACATGGATGAAGCCTTCGCCCTTGAGGTCGAGCTTGAACGATCGGCCGAGGCCGGAATCCGTCCCCACGCCTGCTCGCACCCGCTCCGTCAGCTCCTCGAGGGTCATGTCGTCTCCATCAATCGGGACGACGACTGTAAACGGCGCAGCTCAGCGGCGCCAGCTTGCGCGGCGGGACGTTCGCGCGCAATGTTGCGAACAGTTCGCAAGTGGATCGCCCGCCATGCTCGCCCTGACCGACCTCGACCAGCTCTACAAGCCGGCCCATCCGCTGGTGAAGGACAAGTCGCTGCCGCGGATCGACAAGCACGGCGCGGCCTTCATCGCGCTGTCGCCGTTCTGCATGATCGCCTCGGCCGGGCCGGACGGATCGATCGACGTCTCACCGCGTGGCGGCGAGCAGGGCTTCGCCCACATCGCCGAAGAGGGTGCGGCGCTGCTGCTGCCGGATCGGCCGGGCAACAACCGGCTGGACACCCTGCGCAACCTGCTGGGCGGGTCGGGCCAGTGCGGGCTGATCTTCATGATCCCGGGCTTCGACGACGTCTATCGGGTGAACGGCCAGGCCAGCGCCAGCGCCGAGCCGGAGCTGCTGGAAAGGTTCGTCGAGTTCGGCAAGACGCCGCGCCTGGTCCTGCGGATCGACGTGCAGGAGGCGTTCTTCCATTGCCCCAAGGCGATCATGCGCGCCCGGCTCTGGGAGGCCGACGCCCAGGTCGACCGGTCGCTGCTGCCCAGCGGCGCCGAGATGGTCATGGACCAGCTCAACATGGGCAAGCCGCAGGTCCCCGACGACCAGATCATCGCCGGCTACCGCACCCAACTCTAGCCGGGCTTCACGAACCGCAGGGTCATCCGGTCGCTCTCGCCGATCGCGTCGTACTTGGCGTGGTCGAAGTTGGGATCGTCCGCCTCGCCGCGGGCCGAGGAGCGGCGCACCGGCGGCAGGGTCCAGACCCCGAACGGATGGTCCTTGGTGTCCTTCGGATTGGCGTTGACCTCGCTGGCCTTGTCGAAGACGAAGCCGGCCTCCTTGGCCATGGCGATCACATAGGCCTGCTGGACATAGCCGCTGGCCGCCAGCACGTCCTGCACCCCGCCGGCGTCGGCGCGGTGCTCCTCGATGCCCAACGCCCCGCCGGGCTTCAGCGCGGCGAAGGCGTCGCGGAAGGCCTTCTCCGCCAGGCCCGCCGCCATCCAGTTGTGGAGGTTACGCAGGAACAGGACGAGGTCCGCCGAGCCGGCCGGCGCCACCGGCCCGGAGGTCGGCCCGAAGGCGGTGATCTCGACGTCGCCATAGAGCCGGGGCTTGGCGCGCAGCTTCTTGCGGAAGGCTTCGACGATGGCGCCGCTGGCCGGATCGGCCGGGTCCGGCTGCAGGTCGGCGGCGTAGAGCTTGCCGCCCGTCGCCGCCAGATAGGGCGCGATGATGTCGGTGTACCAGCCCGCCCCCGGCCAGAACTCGACCACCGTCTGGCCCGGCGCCAGACCCCAGAACTCCAGGCTCTCGGCGGGATGGCGCCAGGGGTCCCGGGCCTTGTCGGAGGCCGCCCGCCACTCGCCCGCCACCGCCTGGGCGAGGGTCAGGTTCGACCCGGCCGAGGGCGCCTTGTCGCCGGCCTTGCCGCAGGCCGCCAGGGCGCCGCAGCCCAGCAGCACCGCCCGCCGGGACCAGGCGATATTGTAGGCGATCAGGTGGGTTTTGGCCGCCATCCTACGGTATCCAGATACCCCTCCGCCCCGCCGCCCTACTTCCCCGGCTTCACGAACCGCAGCGTCATGCGATCGCTCTCGCCGATGGCGTCGTACTTGGCATGGTCGAAGGCCGGATCCGGCACGTCCTCGTCCTTGGTGCTCTGCCGCGTCGGCGGCAGGGTCCAGACGCCATAGACATAGTCCTTGGTGTCCTTCGGATTGGCGTTCACCTCGCTCTGTCCGGCCAGCTTGAACCCCGCCTTCTCCGCCGCCGCCACCACGGTCGCCACCGCCACATAGCCGTCGCGCGCATCGCCCTTCTGCGGCCGCGGATCGGCCCGGTGCTCCTCCACCGCCAGCACCCCGCCGGGCTTCAGCACCGCGTAGAAATCGCCCATCGCCTTGTCGAGCATCGGCGGCGCCCACAGCCAGTTGTGGATGTTGCGCGCGGTCAGCACCAGGTCGGCCGACCCCGCCGGCCCCAGCGGCCCGGACTTCGAGCCCCAGTTGGCCAGCCCCACCTGCCCCCACTTGCCCGCGTCGGCATACTTGGCCGCGAAGTCGGCGCGGGCCTTCTTCGCCCCCTCCGACACCTTGGGGTTCGAAAGGTCCGCCACGCCCGCCACGTAATGGCCGCCGGTCGCCTTGGCGTAGGGCGCCAGGATCTCGGTCCAGTAGCCGCTGCCCGGCGAGACCTCGATCACGGTCTGCCGGGGTTTCAGCCCCCAGAACTTCAGGCTCTCATACGGATGCCGCGCCCCGTCGCGGGCCGCATTGGCCGCGCCGCGGTTGGGGCTGGCGATCGCTGCCTTCAGGGCCGCGTCCGGCGCGGGCTTCGGCGCCGCTGCTGCGGCGGCGGCCGGCTGGGCGAGGCCCACGGCCAGGCCGGCGAGGGCGCAGAGCGCGGTCAGGCGGAACGGGGTCATGGGCGGTCCTGTCTCGGCATGGGGCTCGGGAAATCCGCCGCGAAGCCTAGCGGCGCCGGGCCGCCGGGCAAGGCCCGCGACATGAACGATCCGTCATTTCCGCCCCCTCTTGAAACCCTAAAACGGGGGACCATCTAGGTCTCGAAGGCGCTGGAATCCCGGGCCTTCCGGAACCTGCGAGGCTTCGGCTCGCGACCGTTCCGCACGACAAAACGCAACCTTGCTTAAGCCAAGAAGGTCCACATGCGCACCATTGACGTCTCCCCCCTCTACCGCTCCGTCGTCGGCTTCGATCGCCTGGCGCAGCTCCTTGAGACCGCGTCGGTCGACGCCGCCTCGGGCTACCCGCCCTACAACATCGAACGCACCGACGAGAACGCCTACCGCGTCGAGATCGCGGTCGCCGGCTTCCGCGCCGACGAGCTGAACATCGAGGTCAAGGAAAACCTGCTGACCGTCCAGGGCCGCAAGGCCGCCAATGACGAAGCCGCCCAGCGCCGCTTCCTGCACCGCGGCCTCGCCGAGCGCGACTTCGAGCGCCGGTTCCAGCTCGCGGACTACGTCATCGTCACCGAGGCGAAGCTGGCCGACGGCCTGCTCTCGATCTCCCTGAAGCGCGAACTCCCCGAGGCCCTCAAGCCCCGCCGGATCGAGATCGCCACCACCTCCGCCGGTCAGTCCCCCCTGATCGAAGGCGAGAAGGCCGCCTAACCTCCCCCTCCGAGGCGGCCTCATAAGCCCGGGCGACGCGCCCCCCTACGCGTCGCCCGGCCATGAGCCAGCAGGCCGGCGCTGACGCGCCGGCCTGTTTTTTGGGTTGGAGCCTGGTTGGCCCTGCAGCGCGAAGTGTGAGACGCCTGAACTAGAATCACGATGGAATTTTTCAGCGCCTGTCTCTTATACACATCTCCGAGCCCACGAGACAAGAGGCAATCTCG
>CAMFHW010000334.1 GCA_945952175.1 uncultured Phenylobacterium sp.
GGTGTTGGCAGTTCCGTCCGTGGCCTAGAGCCACTCGACCTTGAGGATCTCGTAGGCCTTCACGCCGCCGGGTGTGATCACCTCGACCACGTCGCCGGTCTCCTTGCCGATCATCGCACGCGCGATGGGGGAGGCGATGGAGATCT
Source organism: uncultured Phenylobacterium sp. (assembly GCA_945952175.1). GTDB lineage: Bacteria > Pseudomonadota > Alphaproteobacteria > Caulobacterales > Caulobacteraceae > Phenylobacterium. The sequence goes on from CAMFHW010000334.1 coordinate 147, forward strand.
TGCCCGACTTCACGTCGGCCTCGTGCTCGCCAACGATCTGATAGCGGGCCTCGTCCTCGGTATCCTCGTCCACCACGGATACGGTGGCGCCGAATTTCACCTGGGTGCCGGAGAGCTTGGTGACGTCGATCACCTGGGCGCGGGCCATCTTGTCTTCGATGTCGGCGATCTGGCCTTCGATCCAGCCCTGACGCTCCTTGGCGGCATGGTACTCGGCGTTCTCGGACAGATCGCCATGCGAACGCGCCTCGGCGATCGCGGCGATCACGGCCGGCCGCTCGAGGGTCTTCAAACGCTTCAAGTCTTCGTCGAGGGCTTGATAGCCCCCGGCGGTCATCGGGACTTTTTCCATAGCAGGTGGGACTCGGGTTCGCCCTTGGGTTTGTGTTCCGGCCGCGGGCGCAGGCGTCCGGGGGCGTCGACAATAGGCGCTGAGGCCCGAAAACTCAAGGGGTGCGGTGCAGCAATACCCCTGGGTAAGGCTGCGTCGCGCTGCGGAATCGGCGCTAGATGACGGTTCGATGACCACTGCGCAAATCGCCTCGATCATGATCGTCACCTCCGGGGCGGCGCATGCGGTGGTCAACGCCATCCTGAAATCCGGCAAGGACAAGATGTCCTCGCGGGCGCTGATGGACGGCTTCTCGGCCCTGATCCTGCTGCCCTTCGCCTTCGTCGTGCCGTTGCCGCACGCCGCCTGGGGTTGGCTCGTCGTCTCGGGCTTCGTCCACTTCGGCTACCTGTTCTGCCTGATCCGCGCCTTCGAGAACGCGGACATGACGGTGGCCTATCCGATCGCCCGCGGCGTCGCCCCGGCCCTTGCGGCGGCCGGCGCGGTCTTCGTGTTCGGCGAGCCGATCACGCTGACCACCATCGCGGGCGCGGCCCTGGTCAGTCTGGGGGTGATGACGGTGGGCCTCGGGCGGCATGTGGAACGCCGCGCGCTGGGCTGGGCGCTGGCCTGCGGGGTGCTCATCGCGCTCTACACCGTCGTCGACGCCCAGGGCGTGCGCGCCGCCCCGACCGCGCCCAGCTACATCGTCTGGATCTATCTGATCGACGGCCTGGTGATCGGGGCGATCTTCGCCCTGTGGCGCGGGCCGCGCTTCCTGGTGGCCGCCGGGCGGGAGTGGAAGGCGGGCCTGATCGCCGGCGCCTTCTCGATCGCCACCTACGGCCTGGCGCTCTGGGCGTTCCGCATGGCCGACACCCCGAGGCTCGCGGCCCTGCGGGAGACCTCGATCCTGTTCGCGGTCGGGATCGCGGTGATCTTCCTGAAGGAACGGCTCACCGCCGGGCGCATCGCCGGCATCGGCCTGATCGCGGCGGGCGCCGCGACCCTGTTGTCGGCGGGCTGAGTTTCGGGGCCGGGTCGAATATCGCGTCGGGACTCCGCGCCGAGGCGACGAGCCGGTTATTCAGCCTGCCTCCGAAGCCTCGGCCGCTGGCGGGCCGGGAGCGAGGCGCCTAGATTGGCGGTTCAGCTTCGACAAGGTGTCTCCATGGCCGCGCCCCGCATCACGCTCTACCACTCGCCGGCCAGCCGGGCCTTCACCGCCTACTGGCTGCTCGAGGAACTGGGCGTGCCGTTCAAGGTGGAGACGGTCGACATCCGCAAGGGCGAGCAGAAGACCCCGGAGTATCTGAAGCTCAACCCGTCGGGAAAGGTGCCGACCATCACCGACGGCAAGGTGGTGGTGAGCGAGAACCCGGCGATCGGCATCTATCTCGCCGACCGCTATGGCTATGGGTCGCTCGCGCCCAAGCTCGACGATCCGGACCGCGGGCCCTACCTCAAGTGGATGGTCTATTCCACCGCGGTCGCCGACCCGGTGATCAGTCTGCACGCCCAGAAGATCGACGTGCCGGGCTTCGGGGTCAGCTTCGGCGCCTATGACGACATGGTCCGCGTGCTCTCGACCCATCTGAAGGGGCGCAAGTACCTGCTGGGAGACCGCTTCACCGCCGCCGACGTGGTGCTGGGGGCGACCATCTCCTTCGCCCTCTACAACAAGACCCTGCCGCCGGAGCCGGCGCTCGCCGATTACAACACCCGCCTCACCCACCGCGAGGCCTATCACCGCGCCTCCGACGCCACCTGGCCCGCGCACCTTTTCGGACCGGCGACGGGGGCGTGAGCAACCCCTGAGGCGGTCCCAACTTCCGCTCGTCCCGGCGTCAGCTCGTCGGCGTGGCCGGCGTGGGTGTTCCCGGCGGCAGCTGCGGCGGGTTCGGCGGCGCGCCGGTGTCGATCACCGGGGGCGGCGGGACCGGCGCCGGCGGGCCGGGTGGAATGGCGCTGACCGGCAGGCGCTTCACCGCCACGCCCATCACGCCCTTCCAGAGCTCGGCCGGGGCCATGCCGCCGGTGATCCGGCCCATGGGCTGGGCGTCGTCGCGGCCCATCCAGACCACGGTGGCGAGGTTGCCGGTGTAGCCGGCGAACCAGGCGTCCTTGTAGTCCGAGGTGGTGCCGGTCTTGCCGGCCACGTCATAGCCGGGCAGCGCGGCGCGGGTCCCGGTGCCCTGGGTCACCACAGTGCGCAGCATCAGGTTCAGCTCGCTGAGCGGCGGGTTGGCGATGGCCGGGACCGGCGGGCTCGGGCGGCGTTGATAGAGCACCTGGCCGCCGGCGGTGCGGATCCGCTCCAGCCCGTAGACCGCCACCCGATTGCCGCCATTGCCGAAGGCCGCATAGGCCTGGGCCATTTCCAGCGGGGTGACCAGGGTGGTGCCGAGCGCCATGGCCGGGTCGGTGTTGACGGTCGAGACGATGCCCACCCGCCGCGCGGTCGCCGCCACGTTCGGCCGGCCCACCTCGTCGGCCAGCCGCGCCGCCACGGTGTTGATCGAGTGCGCCAGGGCCTGCTGCAGGGTGATTGGTCCCAGATAGCCCGGCTCGTAATTGCTGGGCGTCCAGCCGTTGATGGTCACCGGCTCGTCGACCACCGGCGTGTCCGGCGTGCGGCCGGCCTCCAGGGCGGTCAGATAGACGAACGGCTTCCAGGACGAGCCCGCCTGGCGATGGGCGTCCACCGCGCGGTTGAAGGGCTGGGTCGCATAGTCGGTGCCGCCCACCAGGGCGCGGATGGCGCCCTGTCCGTCGACGCTGACCACGGCGGCCTGGCCGGTCTTCACGTAGCGGCCGACGACGGCCTTGGCGGTGTCGGAGGCGGAGGCCTCCAGCTTCAGGTCCAGCGTGGTGTCGACGATGAGGTCCTGGCGCGGTGTCCCGACGCGGGCGCGGGTCTGGCCGTCCAGCCAGTCGATGAAGTACTGCGCCGGCGCGTTCAGCGCGGTCTGGTAGACCTTGGGCTTCTCGGCCAGGGCCTTCGACTTCTGCTTGGCGGTGATCACGCCGGTCTCGGCCATGGCGTCCAGCACCAGCTTGGTGCGCTCGGCCGAACGTTCGGGCTCCAGGGCCGGATTGTAGTTCGTCGGCGACTTCATCACGCCCGCCAGCATGGCCGCCTCGCGGACGCTCAGCTTGGCGGCGGACTTGCCGAAATAGCGCTGGGACGCCGCCTCGATCCCATAGGCGCCCGACCCGAAATAGACCCGGCTCAGATAGAGACCGAGGATCTGCTTCTTGGAATAGGTCCGCTCCAGCTGGATCGCGTAGAGCAGCTCGTTGGCCTTGCGCTCCAGGGTGCGGTCGGAGCTCAGATAGAGGTTGCGCGCCAGCTGCTGGGTGATGGTCGAGGCGCCCTGGCGCTTGCCGTCGGTCACGTCGGCGACGATGGCGCGGGCGATCCCCATCGGGTCGAAGCCGGTGTGCTCGTAGAACCGCCGGTCCTCGATGGCCACGAAGGCGCCGGGCACATAGGGCGGCAGGCGCGCCAGGTCGACCGGCGCCGCATAGCGGCCGCCACGCACGCCCAGCACCGCGCCGGTGCGGTCGACATAGGTGATCTGGGCGTCCCGCTGGATCGGGGGCAGGGCGGGCAGTTCGGGAACCTTGGGCAGGTCGGGCAGCACCCCGGTCAGGGACACCGCCGCCAGAAGACCGATCACGCAAGCCTCTCCAGAATGACGTCCCCCGCGCGGGGTTCTGGAGCCTCGAGCCCGTTAATCCAAGATAATTCGCGGTAATCTGGCCAGGCCGGGCCGTGGGAACCGCTGGCGGATCTCCCCCATTGACCAGTCTCTCCCGCGCTCGGGAGATGTCATTGGAGAACCCCATGACCATCCGCACCTTCCTGGCGGCCGCCGCCAGCATCGCGGTCCTGGCCAGCCCGGCCCTGGTCCACGCCCAGTCCGCCGAAGACCTCGCCGACGCCCGGCAGTACGCCGCCGTCGAGGGCTTCCACGGCTATCCGGTGTTCCGGGGCGACGAGGCCCGCATCCGTGAACAGATCCGCGACGGCCGCGCCGACGGTTCGCTGACGACCGCTCAGGCTGACGATTTCCGCGCTGAACTCAGCCGCATCCAGGACGACGAGGCCCTGAACTTCCGCGACAACGGCTGGGAGCTGCCGGACTATGTCCGCTCGGGCCTTCAGGACAATCTCGACGACCTGTCCAGCGCGATCGACACCGCCCGCGCCCCGGCTTAGGCGCTGCCCTTATCCGCTCATCCCGGCGAATGCCGGGATCCAGATCCAAACGCTCGGCGGATTTCAGTGGAGCCTCAGAGTCCTTCTGTCGGCCTTCGCGCTTGGCCATCTGGGTCCCGGCATTCGCCGGGATGAGCGGCGGGGGATCTAGGCGCTCTCGCTGACGATGCAGCCGGCCAGCTCGGCCGCGTCGGGCGCCTCATAGACCCCGTCCATGAAGTCGAACATCTGCGGGGTCACCACGATGGCGAAGGTCTCGCCCTTCACCTCGTTGCGCTCCAGCACCCGGGTGCGCCGCACCTCGCGCGGGGCGGTGACGTGGTGGAACTGGATCGGCAGCTCGACCACCCGGGCGATCTCCGCCACCCGCGCCCGGTCGGACCGGCGCATCAGCCCCAGGTCCAGCACCACCGAGGTCCCGGCCGCGATGGTCGCCGCCGCGGTGGACCAGATC
>CAMFHW010000335.1 GCA_945952175.1 uncultured Phenylobacterium sp.
GTGGGGCTGGGCCTGGAACGGGTGGGGGGGTGGGGCGCCGGCGCGCGCTGCGGCCGCCGCGGCCCAGGCCCCCGCCAGCCCGCCGCCGATCACCAGCACGTCGGTCTCCAGGGCGATCCGCTCTCCGCTCATGGCGCCACCGCGGCGTTGAACGAGGCGTCGAAGGCCTGCGCGATGTCGGGGTGGCCGCTGATCGCGCCGGCCGCCTGGAAGCGTTCCAGGACCTGCGCCTCCTCGGCGATCACCGTGGCGTCGATCGCGACCGGCTCGCCGCGCGTATTGCCCACTGTCAGGGCCGCGATCTGCGGATCGAGCCCGGTCTCCTTGGCCAGGGCCGCGGCATATTCGGCCCTGTTGTCGCCGACCCAGCGCTGGGCCTTGGACAGCCGATGCAGGAAGTCCCCGATCTGCGGCCGCTTGGTCGAGATCGAGGCGATGTTGGCCACCTCGAAGCCGTAGCCCGACAGCACGCCGCGTCCGTCGGCCAGCACCCGCGCGCCGTCGGTGCGCTGCGCCAGGTGGATATAGGAGCCCCAGGTCACCCAGGCGTCGATCGCCCCGGTCGCGAAGGCCGCCTTGGCGTCGCCCGGCGACAGGTAGACCAGCTTCACGTCATCCGGCTTCAGCCCCGCCCCGTCCAGCAGGCGCAGCAGCAGGTAGTGGCCGATCGAGCCGCGCCCGGTGGCGACCTTGCGGCCGCGCAGGTCGGCGACCGAGCGGATCGGCGAGTCCTTGCCGACCAGGATCGCCGTGCCGCCGCCGCCCGCCGTCGCCTTCGAGGCGTGGACGGCCCGCACCTTGCCGCCGCTGGCATAGGCGAACAGGAACGGCGCGTCGCCGACCGCGCCCAGGTCGACGGCGCCGGCCCCCACCGCTTCGAGCAGGTGCTGGGCGGCCGGGAACTCGCTCCATTCCACCCGGTAGGGCGCGCCGTCCAGCACGCCCGAGGCGAGGACCAGGGCCTTGGTCCCGCCCTTCTGGCTGCCGACCTTCAGCACGGGCGCGCCGGTCTTGGGTCGCCCTGGCGCGCAGGCGGCGAGCGGGGCTGCGCTGAGACCCAGGGCGGCGGCGAGGAGACTGCGTCGAAGCATCGGGCTCTCCTCAGAACCGCCGGCTCACGCGGCCATAGTAATAGCCGCCGGTGATGCCGAAGGGGGACAGGCTGCCGAACTGGCCCGTGCCGGTGTCGGGGCTGATGATCCCGATCTTGTCGGGATAGGTGTCGAAGAGGTTGTTGGCCCCGATCGCGACCGTGGTCTTGGGGTCGATGTCGTAGGAAAGGTCGAGGTCGACGATCCACTTGCCCGAGAAGGTCCGGTCGTTGACCGCCTGGGCGCCGGCCTCGGTCCAGGCGCCGTAGCGGGTCTCGCGCCACGCCGCCGTGATCGGCCCGCGGGTCCAGGTCTGGGCCAGGACCAGCTTGTTGCGCGGCTGGGCGATGGTCAGGTCGGCCTGCTTCTGGCGGTCGAACAGGGCGTAGCCGAGGCTGGCCAGCACCGTCGGCGTCGGCTTCAGGTGGGTGATCGTGGTCTTCGACCAGGCATAGGCCGCCGACAGCCGTAGATCGCCCCAGGACTGCAGGTCCAAGGCGTACTCCGCCACGGCGTCCAGCCCGCGCGTCCGGGTGTCCACCGCATTGGTGTAGTAGGAAACCGACAGGTCGCTCTGCAGGCCGTTGGCCGCCAGGATCGCGCCCACCACCGGGCCCTTGATCGTACCGGTGTCGACGATGCGGTCCTTGATGTCGATCTGGTAGGCGTCGAGCGTCAGCCTCAGCCGCGCCACGGGCTCGGCGGTCAGGCCGAAGCTGTAATTGACCGAGGTTTCCGGCCGCAGGGGCTCGGCGCCCAGGGCCTTGGCGGCCGGCGAGAAGGTCGGCAGCACTTTGGTCGGCGTCGAGACATAGGGCTGGCCCGGCAGGCAGTTGGCCACCACCCCGGCCGGCGGCGGGCACTGGACGCTGGAGAACGTCGAGGAGCCGAAGATGGTCTGGGCCAGGGACGGCGCCCGGAAGCCGTTGGAGATGGTGGCGCGGACCGCGTAGCCCGGCAGGAACTCCCAGCGGGTGGAGAACTTGCCGCTCGTGGTGTCGCCGACCCCGCCGGTGTAGTGCTCGAACCGGCCGGCGACGCCGACATACCAGTTGGTCGTCAGGTTGGTCCCGAGGTCCACATAGGCCGCATAGGTGTTGCGGCTGATCTTGCCGGCGTCGGCCGGCGTGGTGCCGGCATAGGACGACAGGCCCGGGGCCGGCGGCTTGCCGGCGAACGGCTGGCCCGCCGGGATCACATAGGACCCGATCACGTAGGACGCCGCGTCGCCCGGCAGGATCTCGAACTGCTCGTAGCGCTGCTCCAGGCCCCAGGCGACGGTCAGCGGATTGCGCAGCCCCACCTTGAAGTCGCGGCTCAGGTCCAGATTGGTCGTCACCTGGTCGAAGCGGTGGGTCGACAGGTGGAAATAGGTCGGGCTGGATGGGCCCAGCGTGGCGTTGATCGTGTTCTCGCCGTCGAGCTGGGCGTTGTCGTGCGCCGCGGTCGTCGACAGGTCCCAGGCCCAGCCCCGCGCCTCGCCCCGCGCTCCGACCGCGAGCTGGGCGTCCAGCTCGAAGATCCGCCGCAGGGCGTTGAAGCCCAGCGGATAGACCTCCGGCAGCGAGGTGGTGGTGTTCGGCCGCGTCGCGTTATTGGGCAGGAACGAGCCGGTGTTCTTCTTCGACGCCCGATGGCTCAGCGTGCCGAACGAATAGAGCGTCACCCCGTTGGCCAGCGGCAGCTCGCCATTGTACGAGGCGGCCAGCAGGTCCTCCTCGCCGGGGCCATAGCTGTGACCCCACTGGTAACGGTCCACGGTGGCGTCACGCGGGTCGGGGACGCCCCCCGCCAGCGCCGGATAGATGTAGGCCGCCTGGGACGGCACGGCGCGATAGGCGGCCGCATTGTTCTTCCAGTTCAGGGCGAAGTCGACGAAGCCCCCGTCGCCCAGCGGATGGGCATAGGTGGCCGAGGCCGAATAGGTGTCGCCGTCCGCTAGGTAGAACCGTCCGAACTGGGCCGAGGCCGAGCCGCCTTCCCGGTCCTTCTTCAGGATGATGTTGATCACCCCCGCGATGGCGTCGGAACCGTACTGGGCCGCCGCCCCGTCACGCAGCACCTCGATATGGTCGATGGCGGCCGAGGGGATCAGGTCGAGGTCGACGGGCACGCCGCCGCGTCCGACCCGCGCCAGGTTGTTGATCAGGGCCGTGGTGTGCCGACGCTTGCCGTTGACCAGGAACAGGGCCTGGTCGCCGTTCAGGCCGCGCAGGGTGATCGCCCGCACCGTCCATGACGTGCCGCCGCCGTTGACGCCCGGCAGGTTGAAGGAAGGCAGCAGGGTGTTCAGCACCTCCTTCAGGCCCACCTTGCCGGTGTCGTTGAGCTGTTCGGCCTGGATCACGTCCACGGGCGCGGGGCTGTCGGCGACGGTGCGGTGAACTCCGCCGCGAACGCCGGTGACCACCACCGCCTCTAGGTCGACGGGGGCGGCGGCGTCATCGGCCCGGGCGGGCGCGGCGACCGCGGTCAGGCTTGCGGTGGTGAGCGCGGTGGCGGCGAGCCAGATCGCTCGCAGGCGATGGCGGGCCGAAGTCTTGATGCGGAACATGCGAGCTCTCATGCGGCCGCCTCGTGGGCCGGCCGTCGTGTTCTGGATGTCGGAGGTCGGAGGGCCGCGGCGCGCACAAGGGGAGACGCGCGCCGCGGCCGGCGGGTGCGGGCTAGGCCCGGACCCGATGGGGCCGCCGGGCCGTCAGGCCCGGACGCGATGCGGAATGTCGTCGGAGGCGATCAGCACGCGTTCCATCACGCGCGGGAAGTCGCCGTAGTCGCGCACCGCGTAGTGCAGGCCCGCGCGGTTGTCCCAGAACGCCACGGAGTTCGGCTTCCAGCGGAAGCGCGCGTGATATTCGGGCCGCTTCACCTCGGCATAGAGCCGCGCCAGCAGGGCGTCGCTCTCGGCCTTGTCGAGGTCGACGATCCGCGGCTTCAGGCTGAAATTGACCCAGAAGATGTCCTCGCCGGTCTCCGGGTGGGTCCGCACGATCGGATGCGCCACCAGCGGATAGCGCACGCCCGAGCGGGTCAGGGCGTCCTGGTAGTCATGGATCACATGCAGGTCGTCGATCCTGGCCTTCAGGTCGTCCGGCAGGCCGCGATAGATCGCCCCGCCGTCGGCCCAGATGGTGTCGCCGCCGACCTCGGGGATCTTCACCGCGCGAAGGACGGCGCCGAACGACGGGTCGATCCGCCAGCTCGTGTCGGTGTGCCAATGGCTCTCGTTGGCGCTCGAATGCTTCTTGAAGTTCTCCGCCGCGATCGGCTGCACGACCCTGTGCGTCTCGACCCCGCCGGTCGGGTGCGCATAGAGCTCGCCGAAGTTCAGGGCGAAGGCGATCTGCTGGTCGCGGGTGATCTCCTGGTCACGGAAGAACAGCACCTTGTACCGCAGGAGCAGGGCCTTGAGCTCCTCGCGTTCCTCCGCCGCGAGCGGCTGGCCGAGGTCGACCCCCGCCACCTCCGCCCCGATCGTCGGGTTGAGGAGCTGGAAGGAAAGGCGGGTGTCCGCCTTGGGCTGGGTTAGGGTCGTGGCGCTCATGTCGAGGTCCTCTGCTGTCCGGTCCTGACAGAACCTAGCCGTCGAACCGAACGCAGAACGAGCGAGTATTTCTGGAATATGCGATCAATAAATCCTATATCCACTTAGGAAATATGAGCCATATTCAGCACAAATCTCTATCTAGCGACCTAAAATATGTATCCAAATCCCTTTTGCCTCGCTCATAAGCCAAATTTCTATCTCTGATTATTAGAAATCCTCCGGTGCGAAAACACGCAATCTGCGTTGTGCGCTCGCGCCGAACCCGGCTTCTCCCCCTTCCGCTCAACGGGGGATCATCCGATGCCGGCCCATACGCCGAACCACTTCATCAAGCGCCTGAACCTGCTCGCGGCCGGCTCGGCCCTCGCATTGCTGGCGCCCCTTGCCGCGGCCCAGGCCGCCGAGGCCGACGCCACGGCCGGCACGGTCGAGGAGCTCGTCGTCACCGCCGAGCGCCGCCAGACCAACCTGCAGGACACGCCGATCGCCATCTCGGCCTTCAGCGCCCAGGCCCTGGC
>CAMFHW010000336.1 GCA_945952175.1 uncultured Phenylobacterium sp.
CGCCCATCGGGTCGGTTCCGCCCAGGACCTGGTGGATGGCGTTGTCCCAGATCACCTCGATCTTCGGGTGGGCGAACAGGCGCTCCTGCAGGATGCGCTCGGCGCGGAACTCGTCGCGCCGGTGCACGACCGTGACCTTGGAGGCGAAGTTGGTGAGGAAGAGGGCCTCCTCGACGGCGGTGTTGCCGCCGCCCACCACCACGACCTCCTTGCCGCGATAGAAGAAGCCGTCGCAGGTGGCGCAGGCCGAGACGCCGAAGCCCTGGAACTTCTGTTCGCTCTCGAGACCCAGCCACTTGGCCTGGGCGCCGGTGGCGATGATCAGGGTCTCGGCCAGCCACACCTCTCCGCTGTCGCATTCCAGGCGGAACGGACGTTGGCTGAGGTCGGCCTTCACGACGATGTCGTTGATGATCTCCGTGCCCACATGCTCGGCCTGGGCCTGCATCTGCTCCATCAGCCAGGGGCCCTGGATCACCTCGGCGAAGCCCGGATAGTTCTCCACGTCGGTGGTGATGGTCAGCTGGCCGCCCGGCTGGATGCCCTGGATCAGCACGGGCTTCAGCAGGGCGCGTGCGGCGTAGACGGCGGCGGTGTAGCCGGCCGGGCCGGAGCCGACGATCAGGCAGCGGGTGGTGCGGGGGGAACGGTCTTGGGCCATCGCGCATATGTAGGTGAGATTCTGGAGCGGTGCGATGGATGAGCGGATCAAAGCCGTGGGACTTTTCGCCCTGGTGGGCGCGGCCGCCGGCGCGGGCGTGGCCATAGGCCTGGGCGCCAAGGTGCTGGCCTGGGGCGCGGCCTTCGGGCTGGGCGCCGGCGTGGTGCTGGGGGTGGCGGCGGGGGCGGCGAACCACCGCCGTGTCGAAGGCGGCGAGCCGGCGCTGCTCGACTAGGGCGCGCACCCTAAACCGCTCGTCCCGGCGAATGCCGGGATCCAGATGAAAGGGCTCAGACGCGGGCTCTAGAAACTCTGCGCTGTTCCAACCAACCTCAGAGCCACGAGATCTGGGTCCCGGCATTCGCCGGGATGAGCGGAGATTGCTGCGGCCGCGCCGTCAGGCCGCGCGGGCGGCCTCATCGGTCGTCAGCGCCTGCGCCAGGCCGGCGGCGAGCGCGGCGAAGCGGTCTCCCAGCTTCTGGGTTTCCCACATCGGCGCGACGAAGGCGGCGCCTTGGGTGCGGGCGAGCGCGGCGCGCAGGGCGCGGAGCTTTTTCACCGCCTCGACGCTCGGGCAGTCCCAGCGCGGCGAGACGGCCAGGGCCACGCTCTCGCCGAGCTGCAGGGACGAGCCGCAGAACCCGGCCATCAGCCGATGCACCTCGCGGCGCAGCTCGCCGTCGCCGGCCTCGGCGATGCAGTCGGCGGCCACCAGCTGCTGGCCGCGGCTCTCGTAGAGGCGCAGGGTCTGGACCACGCCCTCGGCGGTGAAGTTGCGCACCTCCACCGGAGCGGCCGCGCCATGGCGGACCTTGAACACATAGGTGAAGACCGTGCGCGGGGCGGCGGCGGGCGCCTCGACGCCCAGGGGCCGGAACAGCGGCATGGGATCGGCGGCCCAGACCATCACCTCGCCCGGCGCGCGGCCGGCGAGCGTGGCGTGCGGCGCGATCAGGGCGTTCTCGTAGACCACGACGCCGAGCTGGGCGAGCGCCAGCCGCGCCCGGCCGAAGAAGGCGCGATGGCCGTCGCGGGGGGCGGACGCGGTCAGGCCCTCCAGGCGGCCCCACTGGGCGGCGGGGACGCCGTAGAGCTCGTCGGCGGCCGAGTCCAGGCGCTTCAGGGCGCAGAGCTCGGCGCAGTCGACGCCCTGCGGATGGACGCGGCGGACGCCCAGCGCCTCGGCGGCGCTCGCGTGAACCTGGTCCAGCCAGCCGCCGAGGGCCCACTGGCCGTAGCGGGACAGGGCGTGGCCGATGTCGTGCGGATAGGCGCGGAGCCGGTCGGCCAGGCTGTCGCCGGCCAGCGGATGCAGGGCGAGGTCGCGCGTCCGCAGGGCCGGGCCGGGGAAGTCGCGGCGATGGTCCATGTCGCCGCCGGGCGCGGGGCTCACGGCGCCGCGGCGCAGTTCGAAATCCTCGAAGGCCAGGCCCGCGCCTTCCAGCAGGCCGCGGACGGGGTCGCCCGGCGGGCCGAAGGTCAGGGACTGCTCGCGGATCTCCAGGCCGTGCGAGAGCCGCGGCCAGGCGGAGCCGCCCAGCTGTTCGTGGCGATCGTGCAGCTCGATGTCCCGGGCGCCCAGGCGATGGGCCTCGAAGGCGGCGAGAAGGCCAGTGAGGCCGGCGCCAATGATCCGGACCTTGCCCGGGAAATGCTGAGTCATGGGTCGCAACGGAACGCGTTCGGCGCTCCATCCTCCTGGGGAGAGCCTGCCCAGGAGTTCGCCAATACTCCGTTAAGCCTAACGCGCCTCAGACCGTGTGCGACCGCGCGCCGCGCCCGGCGATCGTCGCCAGGAAGGCCTCGGCCACCCGGCCGGCGCCCTGGCCGTCGCAGATCTGGGCCGCCGCCGAGGCCAGCCGCGTGCGCAGCGGCCCGTCCGCGGCGAGCCGCACCAGGGTGCGGTCCAGCACCGCGTCGAAGTCGTCCGCCCCGCCGTCGACCACCAGGGCCGCGCCGCGCGCCTGCAGCGACAGCGCCGCCGGCCGCTGGTTCTCGGCCACGATGACGAGGGCCGAAGGGAGGCCGAGCGTGCAGGCCTCCCAGATCGTCGAGCCCGCCGCCCCCACCGCCATGTCCGCGCCGGCCATCAGCTCGGCCATGTTCGGCGTGTCGACGTGCAGGGACATGCGCGGGTCGTGGGCGGCGATCTGCGACAGGGCCTTCAGGCTGGGCGCCTGGCTTCCGAGCACGATGTCCAGCTTGGCGCCGCCCAGACGGGGCCGCAGCTTGTCGACCACCTTGGCGGTGAAGCCGCCGGCGTCGGTCAGGCCGAGCGCGACCAGGATCCGCTCCACCGGCCCGCCGCGCCGGTTCAGGGCCTGGGTCCGCAGGGCGGCGAACTGGCTGCGCACCGGCGCGTGGTCGGGTCCGAGCAGCAGGCGCGTCCCCTCGTCGACCAGCAGGGTGTAGTCGACCGGCTTCCGGTCCGGTCCGGAATCCAGCACCACGTCGGCGCCCAGCGGCCGGTCGGCGAGGTCGTCGATCACCAGGGTCGGACGCCCGTCGGCCAGGGCCTTATGCTCCCCGCGGCCCAGGCCGTAGTGGTCGAAGACGATGGCGTCGAAGGCGACGCCGGTCACGGTGTCCACCAGGGAGTCGGGATCGAGCGAGGTGGCCGGCTCGCGCGGCATGTCCGGGGCGAAGGCCGCCAGGATCGCCTCGACAGCCGGCGAGGCCGCGAACGAACAGCGCGCGCCCTTCTCGGCGAGCGCGCGGGCCAGGGTCAGGCTGCGCATCACGTGGCCGCCCCCCACCTGGGGCCCGGCGTTGGCGATGAACAGTATTCTGGGGTCGGAGGGAATCATCGCGGGGCCATGGGACGCCGAAAACTCAGCTGCGCAAAGCGTGGCGCTATGGCGCAGGTTCGACCTGGGCGTCGATCACCGACTTGAAGATCACGAAGAACAGCTCCGGGTCTCCCGGATCCAGGTTCTCGACCATGCCCGAGACCCGGTAGCCGCGCTTCACCAGGAGCTCGCGCATGGTCTCGTTGGACTCGTTGGTCGAGACGAACAGCCGGTCGCCGTCGATGCCGACCTCGATATTGGCCATCAGCGCCGCGGCCACGCCGCGGCGGCGATGCGGCTCGGCCGTGACGATCCGCTCCAGGAAGGGATGGCCGAAGAACTCGCCCATGATGGCGTAGCCGACCAGCTCCTCGTCGATGATCAGCACGCGCACGTCGCGGCTGTGGTGGCCGCGCATGGCGAGGCTGACATAGTCGTGCCGCCGCTCCTCGACCTCGGCCACCGGGTCGATGTCCAGGATCGCCTTCAGGTCGGCGGCCGTGGCGGGGCGGATCTCGACGCTCATGTCTTCCTCTTCGCGTCCAGCCGGCGGACGATCTCGTCGGCCGCCCGCTCGGTCTCGGCCAGCGGCTCGTAGCTCCAGCGGTGCAGCGTGCCGCCATAGGGCCGCGCCGCGCCGCGCCGTTCCAGGTCCTCGTGGAAGCGCCGGAATTTCGGGCTCTCGCCGTCCATCTTGAGGATGAACACCGGCTTGCCCGTCGACGCCGCCTCGGTGGCCATATTGGCCGAGTCTTCGGTCGCCAGGATGAAATCCGCCCCGGCCAGGAAGGCGAAATAGGGATTGTCGCCGGTCCCGTCCCAGATGACGCCCGGCAGGGTCTTCAGCCGCGCCGCCAGGATGTCGCGCGCCGCGTCCGGCGTGCGGCGCGAGAAGGTCACCATCACCGATCCGCCCTCCTGGACGACCGGCAGCTCGATCTGGTGCGCCATCTCCGCGGCGCGCTGCGGGCTCAGGTCGTGGGCCTTCGAGGTCCCGCCGATCAGCACGGCCACCCGCGGATGGGGCAGGGGCTCGATCGTCGCCTTGAATCGCTCGGCGTCGGCGGCGAGGCGCTCAGGCGTGACCCGGTGCGGCGAGCCGGTGATCGACAGCACATTGTCGCCCTGGGTCCGGTCGTGACGGGGCGCCACGACCAGGTCGAAGGGGCTGGTCGGCATGCGTGGGTCCTGGGTCTGGACGACCAGGGTCTTGCCCTTCGACCAGCCGCGCAGACGGATCGACAACGGCAAAGTGGCGCGGCCCGTGGCGATCCAGATGTCCGGCCACGGCGGAGCGATGTCGCTGCCGGGCGACAGCGCCTTCAGTGGCAGGGGGTTGAGAAACCAGGGCAGGCGGCCGATGCGGCCCTTCCAGCCGATGGTCTTGACCTCGACCCGCGCCGGCCGGCGCCGCGCCACGGCCTCAGCCAGGCCCAGCGCCGGCATGGCGTTGCCGGCCTTGCCGTCGGACACGGCCCAGATGACGAGCGGTCGGTCAGTCGCCAAAGGGCCGTTCCGATTCGGGCAAGCGTTCAGCGGCGGACGCGATCACTCGCGCCCGGCGCCGTCAACGGTGTTGGCAGTTCCGTCCGTGGCCTAGAGCCACTCGACCTTGAGGATCTCGTATGCCGTCTTCTGCTTGAAAAAAGTCTTTATCGAAGAGCTGCGCAAAGCCGACCTCTCCAACCAGGTCAGCCAGGC
>CAMFHW010000337.1 GCA_945952175.1 uncultured Phenylobacterium sp.
GCCATAAGGGTTGCCGGTCGGCCCCGCCGCCCCGGTCTCCGAGATCCCCCAGGTCGAGCCGAATTGCTCGCGGACGCTGCGCGCCAGCAGCATGGCGTAGGGCTCGCTCGACGAACGCATCCCCGCCGTCGCCTCGCGCGGAATGTCCAGCAGGGCGAAGCGGGCCTTGGCCGTGTAGATAACCCCGCCGCCCATGTAGTAGGCCGAGGCGCCCGCCATCCCCAGCAGCGCCGCCGAGATCAGCCCGCCGGACGAGCTCTCGGCCACCGCCACCGTCTCGCCCCGTTCCTTCAGCCGCGCGCCGATGGTCTCGGCCAGCTCGTAAAGCGCCTTCATGTCCTGGTTCTCCTCGCCTCCTCCCGGTCTAGCCGGACGGAGGCGAGGGCGCCAAGCCGCCTCAGCCCTGAATGAAGGCCAGGAGGTCGGCGTTGATCGTGTCGGCGTGGGTGGTGCACATGCCGTGCGGCAGGCCTGGATAGACCTTCAGCGTCCCGTTCTTCACCAGCTTGGCCGACAGCAGGGCCGAGTCGGCGATCGGCACGATCTGGTCGTCGTCGCCGTGCAGGATCAGCACCGGCACGTCGATCTTCTGCAGGTCCTCGGTGAAGTCGGTCTCCGAGAAGGCCTTGATACAGTCGTAGTGCGCCTTGATCCCGCCGATCATCCCCTGGCGCCACCAGTTGTCGATCACGCCCGGATAGACCTTCGCGCCCGGCCGGTTGAATCCATAGAACGGCCCCTCCGGCACGTCGCGATAGAACTGGGCGCGGTTGGCCGCGAGTGCGGCGCGGAAGCCGTCGAAGACCTCGATCGGCAGGCCGCCGGGGTTCTTGTCCGACTTCACCATCACGGGCGGCACCGCCCCGATCAGCACGGCCTTCGACACCCGACCCGCATCGGCGCGGGCCACATAGTGCGCCACCTCGCCGCCGCCAGTGGAGTGGCCGATATGGACGGCGCCCTTCAGGTCCAGCGCCGTGACCAGCGCCTTCACGTCGGCGGCGTATGTGTCCATCTCGTTGCCGGTGTCGGTCTGGGTCGAGCGGCCGTGGCCCCGCCGGTCATGGGCGATCACCCGGTAGCCCTGGCCCAGGAAGAACATCATCTGGGCGTCCCAGTCGTCGGCGCTCAGCGGCCAGCCGTGGTGGAAGACGATCGGCTCGCCCTGCCCCCAGTCCTTGTAGAAGATCTGGACGCCGTCCTCGGTGGTGATCGTGGGCATGGGGCATCGCCTTTCCTGCTGTCGGCCGTAGCCGGTGGATGATCGACGCCCCGCCCGCAATCTAGCCTCGGCGGAGCCGTCCGGCACGCCCAATAGCGAGGCTCGGCGACGCCTTCACGAACCCGGGCCCCCAACCCTTCGGCGCCGGTGGGTTTTGCTTGGCGGCGCCCGGTTTCGGCGCGCATGATGCCGCCAATTCGAACGAACCGATTTTCCAGGGAGAGATTTTCAGATGGACGCCCAATCCCAATGGACCGGGCTCGACGCCTCGCGCCTCGAACGGATCACCGACCACCTCGAACGCAATTACATCGGCCCGCAGAAGATCGCCGGCTGCCAGGTCGCCGTCGCCCGCCACGGACACGTCGCCTACCAGAAGAGCCTCGGCTCGATGGATCTCGAGCGCGGCAAGCCGATGCGCGACGACGCCATCTTCCGCATCTATTCCATGACCAAGCCGATCACTTCGGTCGCACTGATGACCCTGTATGAAAAGGGCTATTTCCAGCTCAACGACCCGGTCAGCCGTTTTGTCCCGTCCTGGAAAAACCACCGCGTGTGGGTCTCGGGCGAAGGCGACAGCATGGTCACCGAGGCGCCGAACCGGCCGGTCTCGTTCCGCGACGTGCTCTCCCACACGGCCGGCTTCACCTATGGCGGCGGCCTGCCCGGCGTCGGCATCCAGCACCCGATCGACCAGATCTACCGCAGCCTGAAGGTCCGCAGCGTCGGCGGCGCCGACACCATGATGGAGTTCCTGGACAAGCTCGGCCAGGTGCCGCTGCGCTATCAGCCGGGCGAGCAGTGGATGTACTCGCTGGCCACCGACGTCTGCGGCGCCCTCGTCGAGGTGATCAGCGGCAAGCCCTTCGCCCAGTACCTGCAGGACGAGATCTTCGGTCCGCTTGGCATGGTCGACACGGCCTTCCAGGTCGCGGCCGACAAGCTCGACCGGTTCTGCGCCAACTATCAGCGCGGCCCGGACAAGAAGCTGAAGCTGATCGACGATCCGGCGACCTCGACCTTCACCGCCGAGCCCGGCTTCAAGTCCGGCGGCGGCGGCCTGACCGGCACGACCGCCGACTACCTGCGCTTCTGCGAGATGCTGCGCCGGGGCGGCGAGCTCGATGGCGCGCGGATCCTCGGACCGCGCACGCTCGAGATGATGCACATGAACCACCTGAAGGGCGGCAAGGACCTGACCCAGCTCGCGCTCGGCTCCTTCTCGGAAACGGCCAACGAGGGCGTCGGCTTCGGCCTGGGCTTCGCCTCCACCCAGGGCGTGGTGGAGACCGGCCAGCTGGGCGTGGGCGACTACTACTGGGGCGGTGCGGCCTCGACCATCTTCCTCGTCGACCCGAAGGAAGACCTCGCCATGGTCTTCATGACCCAGCTCATGCCGTCGGGCACCTTCAACTTCCGCGGACAGCTGAAGAGCCTGATCTATTCGGCCATCGTCGACTGACCCGGTCGCGGCTCCGGCTCAGCGCCGGGGCCGCCGACCTACTTCTCGGGGTCGCGCACCCAATAGGCGGTCACGCCGGGCTCGTCCCGGTCGTTCACGAAGGCCCAGGACTCGCTCTGGATCACCGCGTTGCGAACCGGCAGCTGCCCGCGCGCCAGGCAGTTGGCGTTCGGCCCCTTGCCTGGGGTCAGGCCCGCCAGCGCCTTGGACGACCTGGCCTTGCCCTTCGCGGCGGCCGGAGGCGGCCCGGCGCTCTGCGGTCGCGCGCAGAAGGCCGGCCAGACCCGCGCCCGGATGATCACGCCGTCGATGTCCGAGGCCAGCGGGCGCACGCCGAAATAGACGTAGGGCGCGCGGAGCTTGCCATCCTCCTTGGGCCCCTGCACCTGCAGCACCGCCGGATCGCCCGCCGCCACCAGCCAGGTGGTCTCGTGTTCGATGTCGGCGCGGGTGTCGCGGCGAATCAGGATGGCCGTGCCGTCGGCGCGCAGCTCCGCCGCCTGAGCGCAGTCGGGCCACTTCTTGGGCGAGGCGCGAAGGTTAAGCTTGCAGCCGGGCTGCACGAGGGCCCACAGGCCGGGCTTCAGGACCGGCGCCGCACGGGCGTCCAGAGGCCCGAACAGCGGGCGATCCGAGCTCACCATTCCACAGCTCGCCAGGGACATGGCCGCCAGGATCAGGGTGAGGGTACGCAACATGGATCGAGCTTCCCATCTAACGGTTGTTAAGCTTTCTACCTCAGAAAGATTCCCTTAAGCGGAGCGACCCGGATGCCCATGCCACTCGCCGCGTTGGAAGCCGAGCTCAAGGCCGCCTTTCCCGACGCGGACATCAAGATCGACGACCTGGCCGGCGATGGCGACCACTATCGCGCACGGATTGTCTCCCAGGCGTTCGCGGGCCTCAACCGGGTCAAGCAGCACCAGCTCGTCTACGCCGCCCTGAAGGGCAAGGTGGGGGGCGAACTGCACGCGCTCGCCCTCGAGACCCAGGCCCCGAGCTAGAGCCCCGCGATGCGCTACCGGCCCTTCGGCATTTCGGGCAAGGCGGTCTCGGCCGTAAGCCTGTTCCTGCGCGAGGCGCCGAACATGACCACGCCCCAGGCGTGGCGGGCCATGGTCTATTCGGCCATGGAGAACGGCATCAACTGCTTCGAGATCAGCGCCGGCCTGGAGGTCGCCGCCCTCGGCATGGGCGAGGCCCTGCGGGCGGTCGAGCGCCGGCTGATCTTCCTGTCCTGGCGCCTGCGCGGCGACGGCAGCCAGCCGCTCAGCGCCCAGGCTATCGCCGCCAGCGTCCGCGGCGGCCTGCAACGCACCGGCGCCGGCTATTTCGACCTGCTGACCATGGACGAGGCGGCCTATGAGAGCCTGGAGCCCAACGCCCATGGCTACCTCGCCGACCTGCGCGCCGCCGGCCACTGCCTGGCCCTCGGCATCGTCGGCGAAGGCGCGGCCAGCGAGGCCTGCATCGCCTCGGCCAGCTTCGACGTCCTGGCGACCCCGTTCAACCTGACCTCCGACTGGAAGGCGCGCCGCCGGGTTCGCGACGCTGCAGCCCACAATATGACCATCATCGCCTATGATGCGTTCCCGCAGGCCCAGATCCGGGTGGGCGCGGGCGGCGGCGGCGGGCATGTGCGCGGCGGCGGCCTGCTGCAGCGCAAGCCGGCCGATCCCCTCGCCGGAGCCGGCACCTACGCCTTCCTGCACCAGACCTCCAGCTGGTCGCCGGAGGAGCTCTGCCTGGCCTATCTGCTGACCGAGCCCACCTTCGCCACCATCCAGATCGAGGCCTTCCGCGCCGAGAGCATCTCGCGCATCGCGGCGGTCACCGATCGCGACCTGCCCACCGGCGTGGCGGCCCAGATCGAGATGGCGCGGTTCAGCGCCGAAGGCGAGCGCCGGCGCGCCTGATCGGCGCACCCCGTCCCGACACGGATTGACCGGCGCCGCCCGGGCGCCTACCTCTCAAGCGACCCATTCGTCGAAAGACCTCACCATGACCGACGTCGCCACCGCCAACCCCGTCCACGACTTCATCGGCAAGACCATCGCCACCCATCCGGTGGTGCTGTTCATGAAGGGCGTGCCGGAACAGCCGCGCTGCGGCTTCTCGGCCCTGGTGGTCCAGGTGCTCGACCACATGGGCGTCGACTTCGTCGGCGTCGACGTGCTGCAGGACGACGGCCTGCGCGAAGGCATCAAGTCCTTCTCCGACTGGCCGACCATCCCTCAGCTCTATGTGAAAGGCGAATTCGTCGGCGGCGCGGACATCGTCAAAGAGATGTTCCAGTCCGGCGAACTGAAGACCCACCTGACCGAACAGGGCGTCCTGGCCTAAGCCAGCCTGTCCAAAAACACCGCTCATCCCCGCGAAAGCGGGGACCCAGGTGTTTTATCGAAGCACGTCCGCGCTTCCGAAAGAGAACCTAAAAAGCCTGGGTCCCCGCTTTCGCGGGGA
>CAMFHW010000338.1 GCA_945952175.1 uncultured Phenylobacterium sp.
CACGTAAGGAGTCGTCGGCAGCGTCAGATGTGTATAAGAGACAGGCCCAGGCCAAGCTCGAGGCGGCCGAGGCCGAATGGCTCGACGCGACCGAGGCCTACGAGGCGGTCAAGGGCGACGTCTAGTCCGCTTCCCTGGGGGAGCGCCGCGCTCTAGGCTTTGGAATGGTGCAAGGGGTTTTGGGGAACCCGAAGGTGGCGACCGACGATCTTCGCGAGGAGAACGAGGCGCTGAAGGCGCGTGTGGCCCAGCTCGAGGCCGAGCTGGAGGCGCGGCCGCGCGTCGAACGCCTGCCGATGTTCGCCCTGCTCGACGTCATGCCCATGCTGGTGGGGGCGATCTCCCAGGACGGGACCTGCGAATATGTCAGCCCGGCCTTCCGGCCCTGGCTGGTCGGGCGGCGCGCCGAGATCACCGACCATCCGTTCCTGCCCGGCCTGATCGAGAGCCTGCGCGAGCCGGCGGGGATGCTCATCGCCGCGGCCCTGGTCGGCCAACTCGCCCAGCGGACGGTCTCCGTCCGCAACCGCGATGGCGAGCTTCGCGACCTGCAGATCACGCTCGCGCCCCGCAAGCTGGGCGACGCGGTCAACGGCTGCATCTGGGTGGCCCAGGACCTCACCCATCTGCGCCACGCCGACGAGGCGCTGCGCGCCAGCGAGCAACGGTTCCGCCTGGCCGCCGACGCCGCCGGCCTCGGCGTCTGGGACCGCGACCTCAGCGACGACTTCCTGATCTTCTCCGACCAGGCCCGCGCCATCTACGGCTTCCCGCCCGACGGCGTCGTCACGCTCGACATGGTCCGCGCCGCCACCCATCCGGACGACGTCGCCCGCACCGTCGAGGTCGCCCTGCGCCACATGGACCCGAAGATCCGCTCGCGCGAACCTGGCGCCTACCGGGTCATCTGGCCGGATGGCCAGCAGCGCTGGGTCCTGGCCCATGGCGAGGCGGTGTTCGAGCCGCGCGACGAGGGTGAGGTCGCCGTCCGCTACATCGGCATGCTGCAGGACATCACCGAGCAGACCCTGGCCGACCAGCGCCGCCAGTTCCTGCTGCACGAGCTGAACCATCGGGTGAAGAACACCCTGGCCTCGGTCCAGTCGATCGCCCACCTGTCCCTGCGCGACGCCCAGAGCGTGGCCCAGACCCGCACGCGCCTGACCGACCGGCTCATCGCGCTCGCCGGCGCCCACGACCTGCTGACGCGCGAGGACTGGCGCGCGGCCGACGTCATCGACATCGTCGCCGCCGCCGTGTCCCCCTACGAAACACCCCAGGCGCCGCGGTTCGTCACCGACGGGCCATCTGCGCCGCTTGCGCCCAAGGCCGCCGTCGCCCTGGCGCTCGCCCTGCATGAACTGGGCACCAACGCCGCAAAGTACGGCGCGCTTTCCACCGAGGCCGGCCGGATCGGGATCGCCTGGACCATCGAGGCCGGCGAGGAGCCGCTGCTCACGCTCGACTGGCGCGAAAGCGGCGGCCCTCCGGTCAGGCCGCCGAGCCGTTCCGGCTTCGGCACCCGCCTGCTGACCCAGGGGCTGGCGGCCGAATTCGGCGGCGGCGCGAAGCTCGACTATCGCCCGGACGGCCTCACCTGCCGCATCACCGCGCGGCTGACGCCCCAGACCCTGCTGGAGCTGGGCTGAGCGCTTGCGGCGCAGCCGCGCTTCGGTTCTATCGACGCATCGCCCGAGGGATTTCCGATGCGTCGCCTCCGCCTGATCGCCGTCCTGCCCCTGCTCTGCGCCGCCGCGCCCAAGCCCGCGGCCCCGCATCCCGAGCTCGTCCAGATCGCCGCCGAGGTGCAGGAGGCGCGACTGAAGGCGACGATCACCCACCTGGTGGCCTTTGGCACGCGACATACCTTGTCCGACCGCGCCTCGCCCACCCGAGGCATCGGCGCTGCGGAGCGCTGGACCGCCGCCGAGTTCGGCGAGATCTCCAAGGCCTGCGACGGCTGCCTGGAGGTCCAGGTTCCCAAGGAGACCTTCACCGGCCGGCGCGTACCCAACCCCACCGAGATCGGCGCGATCCTAGCCATCCAGAAGGGAACGACCGATCCCGACCGCGTCGTCGTGATCTCCGGCCACATCGACAGCCGGGTCACCGACGTCATGAACACCACGGCCGACGCTCCCGGGGCCAATGACGACGGCTCGGGAACCGCGGCCGTGATCGAAGCCGCCCGGGTGCTCTCCAAGCACCGGTTCGCCGCCACGATCGTCTATGCGGTCCTCGAAGGCGAGGAACAGGGCCTCTACGGCGGCAAGGTGCTGGCCAACTACGCCAAGGCCCATGGCTGGAAGGTCGAGGCCAACCTCAACAACGACATCGTCGGCAACACCCGAGGCGCGTCGGGCGTGGTCGACGACACTCACGTCCGCGTCTTCTCCGAGGGGACCAAGAGCGTCGAAACACCGGAGCAGGCCAATCAGCGGCGCTACAATGGCGGCGAGGTCGACAGCCCCTCGCGCAATCTCGCCCGCTTCATCGACGGCCTCGCCGCGACCTATGTGAAGGGCCTCGACGCGGTCATGGTCTATCGCACCGACCGCTACGGCCGCGGCGGCGACCAGACCGAGATGCTGGCCGCGGGCTTTCCCGCCGTGCGCATCACCGAGGCCAGCGAGAACTACGACCGCCAGCACCAGGATCTGCGCACCGAGAACGGCCGGGCCTATGGCGACGTGCTCTCCGGCGTCGACTTCCCCTATCTGGCCAAGGTCACCCGCATGAACGTCGTCAGCCTCGCGGCGCTCGCCAAGGCTCCGGCGCCGCCCGAAGGCGTGAAGATCGAGGGCGCGGTCTCGCCGGACACCAAGGTCTCGTGGGCCGCGACGCCCGGCGCAGCCCGCTACCGGATCCACTGGCGCGGGACGACCGCGCCGCAATGGGAGCACGCCAAGGACAGCGCCGGCCCGACCGAAACCCTCAAGGGCGTGGTCATCGACGACTGGTTCTTCGGCGTCTCGGCGATCTCGGCGGACGGCTATGAAAGCCCGGTCGTCTTCCCCGGCCCCGCGGGCAGCTTCATCTCCGCCAAGTAGTTGGTTACCCGCCGCCGGCCGAGGCCCCGCCCCGGCAAGGTTTATTCCCGCTCACGGTAAAGCTTGGCCGCGAGCGAAATTCCTGCTCCGGCAAGGCCTCGGACTATACTCATACTGGTGGCATTAGGGTTGATTCCCACTCACCTTCCTTGTTTGTCTTATCGCAAGAACCGACGCGCAACCCTCTGAGAATGTGAGGTTTTCGCTGCGGGGGCGATGATGCGACTGGTGACGATCGGCAGCCTGGGCGCGTCCGCCGCCCTCGGGCTCGGCGCGCTCGTCGTGGCCAAGATCCTGCTGCCCGCCGCGGCGAGCAATCAGGTCCAGGCCGCGCCGGTGATCATCTCCCCGATGGCCAACGCCGCCTCGGTGGTGGTGGCGGCGGGCGATATCCCCTTTGGCCGCAAGCTCGAAGCCGGCGACCTCAAGGTCATCCAGGTCCCGCGCAACGCCGCGCCCGAAGGGGCCTTCTCCAAGATCGACCAGGTCCTGGCCCAGGATCACGGCGGGGCGCCCATCGCGCTCACCGCCCTGACGGCTCGCGAGCCCATCCTGCCCACCAAGCTGAGCGGCCCCGGCGCCCGCGCCTCGGTCGCCGCCGAGCTCGCGCCGGGCATGCGCGCCTACACTATCGCGGTGACCGACGTCACCAGCGTCGGCGGCCACGCCCTGCCGGGCGACCGGGTCGACGTGGTGCTGATGCGCAACCTGGCCACCGACCAGGCCAAGAAGATGCTGCGCGCCGAACTGGTGATCCAGAACGTGCGGCTGCTCGGCATGGGGCTGAACGCCGATCCCACCACCACCAAGCCGGCCAGCGCCGCCACCGCCACCCTGGAGGTGAGCGTCGAGGACGCCCAGAAGCTCGCCATCGCGGCGGACCTCGGCGCCCTTTCGCTCGCCCTGCGCGGCACGGGCCAGGCGGAGATCGCCCAGGCGGCGCCGCTCGCGGCCGGGGCGCTGTCGGGCATCGGCCCCGTCGGATCCGGCGGCGGCCACGCCCGCCGCGCGGTCAGTGCGGGCCCGCCGAGCATCCAGATCGTCGAAGGCGACGGCGTGACCGCCGCCGCCAAGTCCGGCCTCCAGAACACCGCCGCCGCCCTGCAAGCCACGAAGGCCGCCCCATGATCCGCCGCATCGCCCTCAGCGCCGCCGCCGTCCTGACGCTGGGCTGGCCCGCCCATGCGGCCTCCGAGGCCTTCAGCAGCGAGGCCGCCCGCGCCCGCACCATCACCGTGCCGCGCAACAAGTCCGCCTCGTTCCGCCTGGACGCCCCGGCCACCAAGATCGTCGTCGCCCAGCCGGACACCGCCCAGATCGTCGCCACCACGGACCGCAGCTTCTATGTCCGCGGCAAGCAGGTCGGCTCGACCAACCTCCTGGTCTACGGCGCCGGAGGCCAGCTGCAGGAGGTCGTCGACGTCCGCGTCGGCTACGACGCCGAGGCCCTCCAGTCGGACCTCGCCAACGCCCTGCCGGGCGAGGGCATCCGGGTGCGCAATCTCGGCGAGGGGCTGCTGCTGGTGGGCGAGGTCTCGACCACGGCGGTGGCGACCCGCGCCAAAGCCCTGTCCGACAAGTTCGCGCCCGACGCCGTGACCTCGGCCCTGACCGTCCGCGCCTCGCAGCAGGTGATCCTGGAGGTCCGGGTGCTGGAAGCCGGCCGCACCGCCCTCCAGGACGTCGGCTTCAACATCTCCGCCATCAACAGTCACGGCTCCAGCCTCGTCACCGGCAGCGGCCTGATCGGCCTCAGCGCGCCGCAGGGCGCACTCAGCGTCGCCACCCGCGTCGGCACGGCCAGCCTCGACGCCAAGCTCGCCGCGCTGGAGCAGAAGGGCATCATCCGCACCCTGGCCAAGCCGAACCTCGTGGCCCTGTCCGGCCAGAAGGCGAGCTTCCTGGCCGGCGGCGAATTCCCCTTCCCGGTCCCGGCCGGCCAGAACCTGATCTCGGTGGAATTCCGCTCCTTCGGCGTGAAGCTCGGCTTCGAGCCGACGGTGCAGGACAACGGCCTGATCCGCCTGCAGGTCGCCCCCGAGGTCAGCGACCTCGACACCCAGAACTCCTTGCGCATCGACGGCGTCGAGG
>CAMFHW010000339.1 GCA_945952175.1 uncultured Phenylobacterium sp.
GCTTCGGGTGAAGCTGGCCACGGCCGACATCGACCGCATAGACCTTCCGCGCGCCATGCGCGAGGCACACCTCGACGAAACCTCCGGTTGAGCTGCCGACATCGACAACCACCGGGACCTCTTCATCAAGCGCCTGAAGTTCGAACGCCCGCACCAGCTTCAGGGCGCCGCGCCCCACCCAGGGGTGGGCAGGTTCGGCCAGCAGTTCGGCGGTCTCCTCGACCAGCTCGGCGGCCTTGGCGACCGGCCGCCCGTCGGCCAAGACCCCGCCCGCCTCGATGGCGGCCCGGGCCTTGGCGCGGCTCTCGAACAGGCCGCGCGCGACCAGCAGGGCGTCGGCGCGCAGCCGCGCCATCAGGCGCCGGCCTTGTCCTCCTCGAACAGCTTCTTCAGCTCGTTCTTGAGGATCTTGCCGTTGGCGTTCCTGGGCAGGGTCTCGTGCCAGAACTTGACCTTCACCGGGACCTTGAACGCCGCCAGCCGCTCGGCCACGAAGGCGCGCAGCTCCTCCTCGGTGGCCTGGGTCCCGGGCTTCAGGGTGACGACCGCGGCCGGCTCCTCGCCCAGCGTCCGGTGCGGGATGCCCACCAGGGCCGCGTCCATCACGGCTGGATGGTCGTAGAGGACGTTCTCGACCTCGATGCAGTAGATGTTCTCCCCGCCCCGGATCAGCATGTCCTTGGCGCGGTCGATGATGAAGCAGAAGCCTTCCTCGTCCACGCGCGCCAGGTCGCCCGTGCGCACCCAGCCGTCGACGAAGGTCTGGGCCGTGGCCTCGGGCTTGTTCCAATAGAGTTTCACCACCTGCGGGCCGCGCGCCCACAGCTCGCCGACCTGGCCGGGGGCCAGCACGGTCTTGCCGTCACCCGGATCGCGGATCTGCAGGTCGGAGACTGGCACGGCCGGACCGCAGCTGTCGGGACGGTTGGCATAGTCCTCCGCCCCATGGCTGGTGACGGTGGCGCAGGTCTCGGTCATGCCCCAGCCGTTGCCGGGCGCGGACTTCGGGAAGGTCTCGCTGATCTTGCGCACCAGCTCCGGCGCCGACGGCGCGCCGCCGTAGGACACCGCCTCCAGCGAGGAAAGGTCGTAGTTCTTGCGCAGCGGATGCTCGATCAGTTGCCAGGCGATGGTCGGCACGCCGCCCGCCAGTTGAACCCGCTCGCGTTCGATCAGCTCGAAGGCGCGAATCACGTCCCACTTGTGCATCATCACCAGCTTGCCGCCGCTGGCCATGGTCGGGTTCAGCACCGCGAAACAGCCTGTCACGTGGAAGAACGGCACCGACAGCAGGGCCGAGCGCTGCGGCGCGTCCGGATCCGGGGCCGGCGGCTGCTCGCCGCGGCGCAGGAAGGCCCGCGCCCCGACCACCGCGGCGGCCAGGATGTTGGAGTTCACGCCCCGCTGGGTCGCCAGCGCCCCCTTCGGCCGGCCGGTCGTGCCGGAGGTGTAGAGGATGGTGGCGTCGTCGTCGGGCAGGATATCGACCGGCGGCAGCGGCTGGTCCGGCAGGCTCGCCCAGTCGTTGGCGCCGCCGATAGCGTCCTCCAGCTTCACGACCAGCGGATGGGCGATCTCCTCGCGGGCGCGGCTGACATAGACCTTCACCAGCCCCGGGCAGTTCGGGATGTGCTCGGCCATGCGCTCGTAGCGCTCGGCGTCCATCAGCACGACCTTGGTCCCGGAATCGGTGAGGCCGTATTCCAGCTCCGGTCCCGTCCACCAGGCGTTCAGCGGCGTGACGATCGCCCCCAGCGAGGCCGCGGCGTAGAAGGCCACCACCCATTCGGGCAGGTTGCGCATGATCACGGCGACCCGGTCGCCCTTCTTCACCCCGTCGGCCGCGAGCTTCGCGGCCAGCGCCGAGACCGCGCGATAGAAGGCCTCGTAGGTGACCCGCTCGTCTTCATAGACCAGGAACACCTTCTCGCCGTGGGCGCGCGACAGGTCGACGATCGAGCGCAGTGACGGCGGCAGGTTCTTCCAGACCCGGGTCTTCACGCCCCGGATGATCACCTCGTCCATCTCGAACGGCGCGCCAGAGGCCGTGAGCAAGGCGTGGGCCTGGGCGATGGACATGGCGGGCCAACCGGCCGGCAGCGCAGCCTCGGTCATGGGTGTTCCTCCGAATTCGCGCAGGCGTGCGACCACCCGCGTCGTCCCCGGTGAACTGGCATAACCTTAGGGAAGACGCAAACGTCCGTTCGGACGCCCGCGCCTTGCCCGCCAAGGGGTCAGTTGACCCCGTAGAGCTTCATCACGTCGCGCCGGAAGGCCGCCATGCTGTCCGGCCGCGAATAGAACATGTGACCGCCCGGATAGAGGTTCAGCTTCACCCGCCCCGGATCGCCCATGCGCGGCATCTGGTCGACGATCAGGCGCGAGGCGAAGAAGGGGCAGCTGAGGTCGTCGTAGCCATGGACGATCAGCACCTTCATCTTGGCGTCGGCCGCCACGGCCTGGCGAAGGTCGGTCACCGATTCCGCGGTGTTGAACCAGTTCGGCTCCCAGGCCGCGCCGACCGCATAGCTCAGCGCGTTGAACCGGCCCTCGACCTTCCAGCCGACAGTGTGGGTCATGAACTCCACCGCCGCCGTGGTGGTCGGGGCGATGATGGCGTCGAGGATCGGGTCGCCGGCGTTCTGGGTGTTCTGCCAGGGGAAGGGATCCCAGGTGGTGACGTTGGAATCGTAGACGCTCGCGAGCTTGCCCTGCTCGCGATAGAGCTCGCGCAGGAAGGTCTGGGTGTCGACCCGCCCGCCCATCCGCTTGACCAGGGCCGGGTCGAGGCCGGTGTAGTGGGTCACCTTGTCGATGACGCGCTGCAGGGCGGCCGGATCGGCCTGGCCCTTCATCAGGTCGACCGCGAATTCCCCGCGGGCATAGGCCTCGACCTCGGACAGCAGGTCCGGCGACAGGGTCTTGCCCTGGCGCTCGTAGTTGGCGGCGGTCATCGACGGCAGGTTGACAATCCACGGCAGGGGCGACAGGTCGCCCGCCACGCCGGAATGGGCGTCCAGGAACGGCGAGACCATCACCACGCCGGATGGACCGACGCCGAGCTGGCCCTGCAGGTAGTGGGCGATGGCCGGGGCGCGGAAGCCGCCATAGCTCTCGCCCACCACGTATTTCGGCGAGGCGACGCGGCCGTTCTTCACCAGCCAGTCGAAGACGATCCGCGACAGGTAGGCGACGTCCTCCTTCACCTGAAAGAACTTCTTCTTGGTCTCGGCCTCGTCGACGAGGCTCCGCGAATAGCCGGTGCCGACCGGGTCGATGAAGACCATGTCGGTGAAGTCGAGCCAGGTGCCCGGATTGTCATTCAGCGTGCCCGGGTCCGAGGCGCTGTCGCCCTGGGCGCCGAACTGGATGCGCTTGGGCCCGATCGCGCCGTAGTTCAGATAGACCGAGGCCGCGCCGGGACCGCCGTTGAAGGCGAAGGTGATCGGGCGCTTGGGGTCGCGCGGGCCGTCCAGCACATAGGCGGTGAAGACCACCTCGGCGATCTTCTTGCCCTTCTCGTCGCGCACCGGCAGCGAGCCGACGGTAGCGGTGTAGTTCAGCGTCTTGCCGGCCACATGGGTGACCTGCTTGATCGAGGCGTCGGCCGGGAACGGCGGGAGGTCGGTCTTGTCCTTGTCGCCCCCATCCTTCTTGGCGTCGGCCTTGGGCGGATCGTCGGCCCAGGCGGGCGCCGCAGCGACGCCGGCCGCCAGCAGGACAGCGGCCATCGCCGCGCTCAGAACAGACTTCATGCAAGGACTCCCCGAATTGCGTGCAGAATGGCGCAAACCGCGCCGGCCGCAAAGGAAGCTGGCGACAGATTTCACCGGGTTCCGACGAACCGCCGCAATCCCCTGCCCCACCTCAGGCTGACGCGCTCCAGGCCGGGCCGGACACCGTCAGGACGTCTGCCCCGAGGGCGGTCATGGCCGTGATATCGGCGGCGCTGGCGACGCCCCAGACCCCGATCGCCAGGCCCAGCTCCTTGGCCTCCGCCACCCGCTCCGGCGTCACGTCGGAAATATGCGGCGACCATTCGCGGCCACCATGGGCCTGAATCGCCCGCAGCTCCGAGCCTTCGAACAGGCGCGGGTCGAAGCCGTCGTTCCAGGGACTGTCGCCCTCCGGCGTACGTCGGATCTTGGGCTTCATGGCGTCCGGCACGGTGAGGTGCGCGGTCAGGATCTCGGGACGCTTGGTGTTCAGGTCGCGCAGCACCGACCAGTCGAAGGCGATGATCTTGCTGTGCTGCGCCCAGCCGGCGGCGTCGAGGTCGCGCAGCGCGGCGTCCAGCAAGGCCACGGGGTCGGCGGATTCCCGGTAGTCGCCCGGGTCGGTCTTGATCTCGACGAAGATCTGGCGCGGCGCGCCCGGCGCGAGCTTCAGGATCGCCAGGAGATCGGGCAGGGTCGGCATGCGCACATCGTCGAGGCCGAGCACATCGGGATACCGCTCGGCCGTCCTGGAGCCTGGTCGCGCACGGCCGAGGTCATAGGCTCGCAGGTCCGCCAGGCTGGCGTCGCGGAGCAGAGGGCCGGGCGCGTCGAGCCAGCGCCCGCCGAGCCGGCTCTGGTCGGCGGCGATCCGGTAGTCGTGGTGCGCCACCACATGGCCGTCGGCCGTCAGATGGACGTCGATCTCGATCCCCGCCACGGGCGCGGCGACGCAGCCGATCGCCCCCTCGATCGAGTTGGACGGCCAGACGCCGTAGCCGCAGGCGCCGGCGATGATCTGGGGCGTGGGCATGGGTGGCCTCCCTCTAGCTTCGCCCCAGCCTAGCCGCCCGGCATGGCGCCGGCGCGACAAGGCCTAGGCGACGGACTCCAGGAGCTTCAGCGCCGTCGAGAGCTTGACCTTGGCGGCCTCCGCCTCGGCGAGCCGCTCCCGGTTCTCCTCGACCACTTCCTCCGGGGCGCGGGCGATGAAGTCGGCGTTGCCCAGCTTCTTGGAGATCTTCTCGATCTCGCCCGAATGCCCGGCGATCTCCTTCTTCAGGCGCGCCAGCTCCGCCGTCAGATCGATGTGCTCGGCCACCGGCAGGGCGAAGGTCGCGCCCGCGACCACGAACGAGATCGCGCCCTTCGGCGCCTCAGGCGTGAATTCGAGCCCGGAGACCCGCAGC
>CAMFHW010000340.1 GCA_945952175.1 uncultured Phenylobacterium sp.
GGGTGGTGGCCTTCGCCGTGCCGCGGATATTGGCCAGGGTGATCGGCTTCAGGTGCGACAGGTCGCTGGAATTGGCGGCCAGCACCTTGCCTGTGGCGTCGGTGGCGAAGCCTTCCAGATAGTAGCCGTCGTTGTTGACCAGGTTGCCCTTGGCGTCGGTCGTGAAGCTGCCGTCGCGGGTATAGGCGAAGTCCGACGAGGCCGAGTCGGCGCTCTTGGCGACGACGAAGAAGCCGGCCCCGTCGATCGCCACATTGGTCGCCGTGGCGGTCGAGGAGATCTGGCCCTGCAGGCTCAGGTTCTGCAGCGCCCGGGCGGTGACGCTGCCGCCGGAGGTGTCGGCGCTGGAATAGCCGTTCACCAGGGCCTGGAAGTCGGTGGACGAGGTCTTGTAGGCGACCGTCGACGCATTGGCGATGTTCTTGGAGATGGTCGACAGCGCGGTGCTCTGGGCGGTCAGGCCCGACACCGCAGTGGACATGGCGGACGACAGCGACATGGCGTTCGTCCCCCTACGCCGTCGCCGTCTGGCCGGAGGCCAGCAGCTGAACCTGGGTCAGGATCGACGACATGGTCGACGACAGCTTGTCGAGCTTGCTGTTGGTGTCGATCTGCTGCGACAGCGAGCCGTACTCCACCATCTGCTGGGTGAACTGGTTCGGGTCCGTCGGGTTCAGCGGGTTCTGGTTCTGCAGCTGGGTGGTCAGCAGCTCCAGGAACTGGGTGCTGGTCAGGTTCGTGTTCGACGACGTGCTGGTGGTCGTCGTCGACGAGCTCGACGCGGCGGAGGTCGCCGGGATGGTGCTCATGGGCTTGCCTCGTGCTGGGCCCGGGGCCGGGCCTGATCACGGGCTTGAACGGAGCGGGCTCCAGCGATGGGGCGCGCTTTTTTCGTCGCGCCGATTTTTCACGCCCCTCGAATTTTCACCGCCCCATCCCCGCGACCGCTCCGTTCAAGGGGCGATGTCAGCGTCGCGCAAAAGGCCGGCGGGGCGTCCCGCTGGGCCTATCGCCCCGCGGCCTGAAACGCCCAGCCCGAGGGGAACTGGAAATGACGGTTATCTCGACCAACACCGCGGCGAACACCGCCCTGCTGTACCTCAACAAGAATTCGGCCACTCAAAGCAGCGCGCTCGCCCGCCTGTCCAGCGGCTCGCGCATCACCTCGGCCAAGGACGACGCCTCGGGCCTCGCCATCGCCACCGGCATGAAGTCCGACATGGCGGTCCTGCAGCAGGCGGCCACCAACGTCCAGAACGGCACCGCCGTGCTGAACACCGCCGACGGCGCCCTGTCCAACATCAGCGACATCCTCACCCGGATGAAGACCCTGACGGCCCAGGCCCAGTCGGGTTCGTCGAGCACGGACGACCTCAGCTACATCAACGCCGAGTACACCCAGCTCACCTCTGAAATCGACGACATCGCCACCAAGACCTCGTTCAACGGCACGGCCCTGCTCGACGGGACCAGCGCCTACGCGGCGGGCGTCAACTTCCTGGTCGGCACCTCCAGCACCGACACCGTCACCGTCCAGCTGAACGGCGCCGACTCGACCACGCTCGGCATCAGCGGCACCTCGATCACCAGCGCCGCCTCGGCCGCCACGGCCATGTCGGCGCTCGACACCGCCATCACCACCGTCTCGGCGGCCCGCGCCAATGTCGGCGCCACCCTGTCGCGCTTCAGCTTCCGCGGCGACGTGATCAACACCTCGCTGGAAAACCTGACCGCCGCCCACTCGGCGATCACCGACGCCGACATCGCGGCGACCCAGACCGAGTTCTCGAGCGCCCAGACGCTCACCTCGGCGGCGATCAGCGCGCTGTCCGACGCCAATCAGATGAACCAGTCGATGCTGAAGCTCCTCCAGTAGGAGCCTTGAAGGCCGGCGCCGCGGCGCCGGCCGCCTCTTCGAGGGCGCGCCATGACCAGCACCACCGCCTCGACCGGCGTCGTCAACACGTCCGGCACGACCAGCTACCTGACCGGGACCGCGTCGGGCCTCGACACGGCCTCGCTCATCAAGGCCGCCGTCGCCCAGAAGACGGCCGCCGCCGATACGCTCGACGCCAAGGTCACCGCCAACACCACCAAGATCTCGGCCTACCAGACCCTCCAGGGCCTGGTCTCCGGCCTGTCGACCGCCATCTCCGGCCTCGCCTCGGGGACCTACAGCGCGGTCTCGACCACGACCAACACCTTCCAGGCCAAGTCGGTGAACCTCAGCGCCTCCGACGCCAGCACGGCCAGCGCCTATCTGGCGGTCAGCGCCGATTCCACGGCCGCGGCCACCACCTCGACCATCACGGTCGACCAGCTCGCCACCGCCCAGAAGGTGGCCTCCGCGACCCAGACCTCGACCGGCGCGCTCGGCTATGCCGGCGCCTTCACCCTGGGCCAGGGCGCGGCCACGCCCCAGACGGTGACGGTCAATCCGACCATGTCGCTCTCCGACATCGCCGCGGCGATCAACGCCGTCTCCAGCGCCTCGGGCGTCAGCGCCTCGATGATCCAGGTCGAGCCGGGCAGCTACCGCCTCGTCCTGTCGGCCAACGCCACCAACCAGGCGATCACCACGACCACGGCGTCCGGCGACGACGTGCTGGGCGGCCTCGGCCTCACCGATTCCACCGGCGCCTTCGCCAACGTGCTGCAGGACGCCAAGCCCGCCCTGGTCACCATCGACGGAACCCAGATCAAGAGCGATACCAACAACCTGACGGACGCGGTCTCCGGCCTGTCGATGTCGCTGCTCAAGGTGACGCCCAGCGGCACGACCGTGACCATGTCGGTCGAGCCGGACTACAGCGGCGTGAAGACGGCGATCACCAACTTCATCACCGCCTACAACAGCCTGCGCGACTTCGTGACCACCAACCAGGCGGTCGGCGCGAACGGGACGGCCGCCGCCGGCGCGACCCTGTTCGCCGATCCCCTGCTGCGCAGCGCCAGCCAGATGCTGAACTCGCTGCTGTTCTCCGACCACTCCAACGGCGGGACCCTGTCGAACCTCGCCGACCTGGGTGTCACCCTGGATTCCAGCAACAAGCTGTCGCTGTCCAACGAGACCACGCTGGACAACGCGCTGCTGGGAAACCTCAATGACGTGGCGGGCCTGTTCCAGACCTCGTTCACGCCCTCGAACAGCGCGCTGAAGCTGCTGGCCAACACGACGACCGGGGCGTTCCACTTCACGCTCGACGTCACCGCCAACGCCGACGGGACCATCACCGGCGCCAGCGTCGGCGGCGATTCCAGCCTGTTCACCGTCTCGGGCTCCCGCATCGTCGGCGCCAAGGGCGGACCCTATGAGGGCCTGAGCTTCGCCCTGGTCGCGACCGGCGACACCTCGATCGACGTCGACATCCAGCCAGGCCTCGCCAACCAGGTGAAGGCCTTCGCCAGCTCCTACGCCGACAGCAACACCGGCCTGCTGCAGCAGCAGATCGCCGCCCTGACCTCCCAGGACAGCGACTGGACCAGCCGGTCCGACAAGATCCGCAGCGACGCGGCCACCTACCAGGCCAGCCTGGTCACCCGCTACGCGAACATGGAGCAGGAGGTCTCGGCCGCCCAGCTCGTCCAGGCCCAGATCAAGGCCATTCTCCAAGGAAGCAGTTCCAATGGCTGACGCCGCGCGCGTCCATGCGGCCTATCGGGCCTCCCAGCGGCTCGACGAACGGCCGATCGCCGTCTTGGTCGCGCTGCACGATCAGATTTCCCATCCCATGGCCTCGCCAATCTCTGCCCACGACGCCGGCGCCCTGGATCAAACCTGCCGTCACGCGGCGCGCGCGACCCACCTGCTGGGCGGCGTCCTGGCAGCGCTAAATCCTTGCGACGATGAGACTTTCGAGCTGCGCGCCTTCTACGGCGCCCTGCGCTCGGCGCTCAATCGGCTGCTCAGCGACAAGTCCGCAATGGAAAGGTTACGTCGGGGCCTTGATCGCCTCAATTCAATGTCCGTAATGCTTCGATCCGAAATGAATCGGTAATACGGACATCTTGAGATAAGAATCGGCGCCGTTCAGTACCGATTCCAATGTCGTATGTAACACCTAATTAACCATACTATTCAGTTGCATTGCAATTGTGTCGTGGCACGGTGGTTGCTTGTTACTTCGCCAGATTCACTCTGGACGATCGAACATGCTTTCCTCGCCGAACCCGCCCGCGCCGCAGACCGCCGCCGCCGCGGCGCTCGCCGCGCTCTCGGATGAAGACCTGTTCCTGGCGTGCCGGGCGGGCGACGAGCGCGCCTTCCGGGCCCTGGTGACCCGCCATGCGGAGTTCGTGCGCCGCCTGGCGCTGAATGTGGTGCGCGACGAACAGGAGGCCGAGGACGTGGTCCAGGAGGCTTTCGTCTCGGCCTGGCGCAACCGCGAGGCCTGGCGGCCCGAGGCCAAGTTCACCACCTGGCTCTACCGGATCGCCATGAACAAGGCGATCGACCGCTACCGCGCCCGTCGGGCCACGCCGCAGCCGGCCGAGGTGATCGCCCGCATTCAGGACGCCGAGGTCTCCGCCGTCGAGGCGCCCGGCCAGCTCGCCGCCCTGGAGCGCCAGGAGGTGTCCAGGGTGATCGGCGGCGCCCTGGAGGCCCTGCCCGAGACCCAGCGCACGGCGCTGCGGCTCTTCTATTTCGAGGACCTGGAGGTCGCGGAGATCGCGAAGCTCATGCTAGCGTCGGAGCAATCCGTCCGGTCGCTGCTCAAGCGGGGGCGCCAGACCCTGAAGACGCGACTGCAGAAACAGAAGACCCTCCACCCGCATGGATCTCCCGGAGTTTCGCCGCCTGCTCGCCGCCCTCGGCCCTGACCTGGCCGACTGGCCGGCCGACGCCGCCGACGAGGCCGTCGTCCTGATGGCGGGCGAGCCCCAGGCCCAGGACCTGTTCGCCCGCGCCGTGGCGGAGACCGCGCCCGACGAGACCGCCGACATTCCCGCCCTGGTCGACCGCATCGTCGAGCAGGCGCGAAGGGGGGAGTGAACCCCTCCACCGCTCTTCCCCGCTTTCGCGGGATGAGCGGATGGGGGAGCCCTCCCCCGCGTGGGGAGAGGGCCGAACGCTGCTAGTGCTTGGCCATCGCGTCGGTGCTCAT
>CAMFHW010000341.1 GCA_945952175.1 uncultured Phenylobacterium sp.
GGCCGGCGAGGTGTCGTCATAGGCCGCCGAGCCCCGCGCCTTGGCGTCGACCAGCTTGTCGACGGTGTCGGGCCCACCGCAGGCGTCCGTGCCCTTATCGCGGTAGTTTTCGAGGTCGTTCAGGCCGGAAAGGGTGACCACGGCGTTGGGCAGCAGCGGATCCCTGGTCCAGAGCGGGCTGACCTGGGCGATGCGCGGACGGCCGGCCGCCCAGGCCGCGAGATGGCCGCCGGCCGAATGGCCCATGAACACCACGCGCTGGAGGTCGAGGCGGTTGGCCTTGGCGAAGCCGCGGACGGCGTCGATCCCCTGCCCCACATCCTGGAAGGTCCCGGGATAGGCGCCTCCGGCGTGGCCGATGCGGCGATATTCCAGGTTCCAGACGGCCCAGCCATGGGCCACGAGCGCCTCGGTCAGGGGCCGCTGGAGCTCGAGTCCCGGCAGGTCGGCGCGCCAGCAGCCACCATGGATCATCACGATCAGCGGGTGCGCGCCCTTGGACTTCGGCAGGTAGAGCTCGCCGTACTGCATCGGGTCGGCGCCATAGGCGATCCTCTGGCCGCCGCCCGCGTGGGGCATGGCCAGGATGTCCTTGAAGGTCAGCACGTGGGGGGTCTCCGCCCGGGCGGCCGTCGCGACCGCCAACGCAGTCAAGGCCGCCAGAACCTTCGATCTCATCCGCACGCCTCCGCCGGTTCGCGTGAGGATAAGTCAGGCTCGCTTGCGATGGTACCACCTCTCGGGTTCGAACCGAGGACCTCTAGAGCCACAATCTAGCGCTCTAACCAACTGAGCTAAGGCGGCGCATCGCGAGAGGGTGCTTCTAGTCGCCTGCGGCCCCGCGATCAAGCCGCGTCGCGGTGCGAAATCGCCGACTGCCCAAAAGCGTCTGGCCCGTGACGAGCCGGACGACGAAATCGCCGGAGGGCCGCGTCTCGACGGCGGCGATGGCGTCGCGGCGCACGAGACGCGAACGATGGATACGGACGAACCCCGCCTGGGCCAGCCGGCGCTCCATCTGGGACAGGGGCGCGCGGTGCAGGACGGGAGCCGCGGCCCGGTGCAGCTCGACATAGTTGCCGGCCGCCTCGACCCAGAGAATGTCGTCGATGGGCACGAAAAGGCGGCGCGCGCCGGAGCGCACCTCGATGGCCGCGGCTTCGCCCTCCGGCGTGGCCGGCGTCGCGCCGGACGCGGCCATGCTGCGCCAGATGGTGTAGGCCGCGACGAGACCGGCATAGACCAGAAGATCCTTGCGCAGCTCGTAGGGCCAGTCCCCGAGTGGGCTCAGGGGATCGTAGAAGGCGCCGACCAGAGCGTAAGCGCTCCAGCGCAGGCCTCCCATGGCCACCACGTGGACCAGGGAGAACAGCAGAGCCGCCGGGACATGGCAGGCCAGCCAGCCGAACCGTGGCGGACGTTCCGGCGGCCGGTGGCGCGACAGGGCCATGGCGAAGGGCAGCAGGGCGACCAGGACGAGACCGCTGGTGAGCTCCCAGGTCAGGGGCTCCCAGGCGGAGACGGGGCGGCCGGCGGCGGCGCGGTCGTGGACCACCGTGAAGACGTCGACGCTGACGATGGCCAGGGTGAAGAGCGCGAAGACGAGCACGAAGGTGGCGTCGTTGCGCCAGCCCCTCCCCTCGCCCCGGTCGTCTGACGGACTCGCCTCCATGGCGCCGCCGATTGAACAGGAACCGGCGCAAAGAAAAAGCCCCGGAGGCGAACCTCCGGGGCTTGCTGATCTGCCTTGCGGCGAGGATCAGTTCTTGGGCAGCCGGAACGAGAGCGGGATCCGCACCGTCCCACCTTCGACAGGCGCGCCGTCGAGGGTCTTGGGCTTCATCTTGAACAGCTTGGCCATCCGCATCGCGGCGTCGCCGAAGCCGTAGTCGGCCGGATCTTCCGAGACCACCGAGCAACCATCGAGGGTGCCCTTGGCGGTGACCTGGCAGCTCAGGCTGGCCTTGCCTTCGACGTTCATCCGTTGGGCGCGGTCCGGATAGTACCGGGCCATGTCCTCGCCCGAGGGCTTGCGGGCCCAGTCGGGGTTCTGGATGACCGAAGGACGCGGCGGGGCCACGGGGGCCGGAGCCGGCGGCTTCGGTTCCTCGATCCGCTTCTCGACCGGGGGAACCGGCAGGGGCGGGATCTGCGGAATGTCGGCCGGCACGTTCACCGGAGGACGCGGCTGCAGCTTCGGCGGAGGCGGCGGCGGCGTATTCGGCGGCGGAGGCGGCGGAGGCGGCGGCGGCGGCGGAGCCGGCTTGATGATCGACACATCCGTCACGTCGTCGGAGTACTCTTTGTACTCCATGTGGAATTTGGACTTCCACAGATAGACGCCCAGCAGAGCGTGGACGATCAGGGCCCCGATGAGGGCGATGATCATCCCCGACTGCCGCTTCGGCCGCGGGGGGTCGAAGGGATTGTGTCCGGGGTGGGTGATGTCTTCAGCCATGGCTCACCCCGTCACTTCTTACTGTTGTCTTCGCCGACGAGCGCCACGCTGTAGAAGCCATTGTCCTGCAGCATGTTCATCACGCCCATGAAGTCGCCGTACATGACGTCCTTATCGGCGCGGATGTAGATCCGCTCTTTGCCGGGGTTCCGCTTGTTGCCGAGCTGCTTCCGCATCGTATCGCCGATGTCGGCGAGATCGCTGGGGAAGTCGCCCACATACAGCCGTCCGTTATTCTGGATGGAGATGTAGATCGGCTTCGGGGGGTTGGCGGACGGCTTGGCCACGGCCGGCGGCAGCACCACAGGCACTGTCACGCTAGCCAGTGGCGCCGCCACCATGAAGATGATCAGGAGGACCAGCATGACGTCCACGAAGGGCGTCACATTGATCTCGCTGTTCGCATCCACGGCGTACTTGCCACCCCCAGAACCTGAGAGTTTGGCGGCCATGTGGATTAGGCCCCCTTGTCGAGCTGCCGGGAGATGGCGTTCATCAGCTCAGCCACGAACCCTTCCGTACGCGCACCGTAAGCGGAGATGCGGGTCTGGAAGTAGTTGTAGAAGATAACCGACGGGATGGCGGCGAACAGACCGATACCGGTGGCCAGCAGCGCCTCGGCGATACCGGGGGCGACGACGGCCAGGTTGGTCGTGTTGGTGTTCGCGATGTTGATGAACGAGGTCATGATCCCGTACACCGTACCGAACAGACCGATGAACGGACCGGCCGAACCGACCGAGGCCAGGAACTGCATGCCGTTCGACAGGCGCTTGCCCAGCGACGACTGCACG
Source organism: uncultured Phenylobacterium sp. (assembly GCA_945952175.1). GTDB lineage: Bacteria > Pseudomonadota > Alphaproteobacteria > Caulobacterales > Caulobacteraceae > Phenylobacterium. The sequence continues at coordinate 3,253 of CAMFHW010000341.1, forward strand.
GCGCCGACCGCGGCTTCCGCCCGGTGCAGCGTGGTTTCGCGGTGTTCGCCGCTGACCTTCAGGCCCGCCTGACGCGACAGCTCGACTTCTTGGGCGGCCGCGGCGGCCATGTCGGCCAGCGGGTTGCCTTCGAATTCGTCGGACATCGAGATCCGGCCCATGTCGTTGATCGACTTGGCGCCGCGGAAGGCTTCCAGGAACTTGTCCGAGGTGCGGTTCAGCGAACCGAACTCGAGCAGCTTGGTGACCAGCAGGGTCCACGAGAAGATCGAGGACAGGATCAGGCCGATCATCACGACCTTAACGACCGGCTGAGCGTCCATGAACATCTGGAAGGCGGTCAGCTTGCCCGCATTCTTGATCTGGGCCGGAGCGGCCTCTTCAGCGGGAGCAGCCGGAGCGGCGGCGGCGCCATCAGCCGGCGGAGCGGCAGGGGCGGCGGCGGCGTCAGCGGCCGGAGCGGCAGGGGCCGCCGGAGCCTGCGCGAACGCCGGCGCGCTCGCCATCAGCGCGACCGCGCCGATGAGAGCGATGAAAGGGGTCTTTCGTTTATTGTCGAGCATCTGTCGCCAGTTCCTGATTGGTCTAGCACGTTTGGACCGAGGGTCGTCGCGCGAGAGCGTCTCCACCCTAATTGAACGAGCCCGCCGCCATGGCCGATTCCCACCGGTCACGACGTCAGAGCCGCTTCGCTGCGCCCGACCCGTAACGCATGTCTCCAACAGGCTCGTGAAGACAGCGTATCGAATGCGGGAGCGACTTCGCCCTTCCTGGGGGGAAGATCGAAGTCTTACCGCAATGTTAGACGTGCGGCAGGGGTCCTTTGGCAACCCCTTTTCCAACGGTCAAGGGGGCATGCCACGCAGCGTAACAACACCGAACCCCGCCCTGGGCCGGTTTTGCTGCGACGCACAATGACTTCCCTAGGTAAACTGGGTCGATTTCAACTGGAGCCGGAATTCTTGCGCTGCGTTGCAGCAAATTCGGCGGAACGTGGGTCTTCAGATAATGCGCTCGGCGAACGTGGTCCGCCTCCGTTCGCCCGGATTTCGACCATCTGATGCCTGTCCGCGCACATGGGAGACGGCCCGGAACGAGTCAAGACCGGGCGCCTGACTCGGACCCACTGGCTGGCGAGCCCTGGCATCGGCGCCACAGGCGCCGTTAAGGCCGCTGCAGGGGCGCATGGATCGCCCCGCCCCGACGTCACCAGACGTCGATGAAGTTTCGCCGCGGACGGTTCGTGTCGATGGGGCAGGACTTCATGCCGCGCACCAGCCAGGCGCGGGTTTCGGCCGGATCGATGACGGCGTCGATCTCCAACACTTCGGCCACGGTCATGGCCATGCCTTGCTGGTACATGCGCGCCAGCCGCTTCTCGAACATCGCCTGGCGAGCGACCGGATCGGGTTCGGCCTCCAGCTCCTTGCGGTAGCCGAGGCGGACTGCGCCCTCGAGCCCCATGGGGCCGAACTCGGCGGTGGGCCAGGCCAGCATCATGGCGGCGGCGGAGAAGTCGCCGCCAGCCATGGCCTGCGCGCCCAGCCCATAGCCCTTGCGCAGGACCACCGTGAACAGCGGGGCGGACAGGCCGCCGGCGGTGACGAACATGCGTGAGCCGCGCCGCACAGCGGCGGTCTTCTCGCTGTCCGGCCCGACCATGAAGCCGGGCGTGTCACAGAGTGACAGGATGGGGACGCCAAAGGCGTCGCAGAGCTGCATGAAGCGTGCGGCCTTCTCGGCGCCGTCGCCGTCGGTGGCGTCGCCCAGCCAACGCGGGTCGTTCGCGATCACGGCCATCGGGCGGCCCTCGAGGCGCAGGAACCTGGTCAGCATGCCTCCGCCGT
>CAMFHW010000342.1 GCA_945952175.1 uncultured Phenylobacterium sp.
GATTGCCTCTTGTCTCGTGGGCTCGGAGATGTGTATAAGAGACAGGTCGTCGACCTGGTCCTCGAAGATTTTGTCGAGCAGGGCCTTGAGCTTGGCGTCCTCACCGTCCTGGGCGAGGGCCGGGGTGGCGGCCACGGCGGCGAGACTCGCGGAAGTCGCGAGAAATAAGCGACGATCAATCATGAAATCAACGTCCTGCCTGAAATTTCTGATCTTGACTGTGAAGTCGTCCTCGGCGCGATTCCGCCGTCACACAGTGACGCCGAGGCTAGGTCGCCCGCGCCACATGCGGCAAGGCGGCCCCTTTCCCACGCGGGTTAAATTCCTGTAATGCAGCCCCGCCTTCCCGCGGCGCGAGGTCCCAGGCATTAGTCCTGCGTCATAACCCTTTCGTCGCAATACGACCCTAATCTCGCAACACATAGGCGGCCGGCCGCCCGCTTGAGGATTCGCTCAACCTTGACCAAGACCGCCGACTGGAATCAGAAGCTCGCCCGGTTCCGCAAATCCGACCTGCGGCGCAGCGTCTTCGAACTGGCCGTCACTGCGGGGGCGCTCGGCGGCCTCTGGGGCCTCGGCTGGGTCGCGTGGAGCACGGGCTGGTGGTGGGCGGCCCTGCTGCTGACCGTGCCGGCGGCCTTCTTCCTCGTGCGCATGTTCATGATCCAGCACGACTGCGGCCACGGCTCCTTTTTCGAGGACAAGGCGGTCAACGACTGGGTCGGCCGCGCGATCGGCGTGCTCACCCTCACCCCCTACGACTACTGGCGGCGCACCCACGCCATGCACCACGCGACCTCCGGCAACCTGGACCGCCGCGGCCTGGGCGTGATCGAGATGCTGACGGTCGAGGAATACCTGGCCCTGCCGCGCATCAAGCGCCTCGGTTACCGCCTCTATCGCAACCCCTTCGTGATGTTCGGCCTGGGCCCAGCCTTCGTCTTCTTCATTCAGCAGCGCATCCCGATCGGCCTCATGAAGGACGGCTGGCGTCCCTGGGCGTCGACCCTGGGCAACGGCGCCTTCGCCCTGGCGGGCCTCGCCGTGCTCATCTCCCTGGTCGGCTGGGCGCCGATCCTGGTGGTCAACGCCGTCACCCTGCTGATCGGCGCGACCATCGGCGTGTGGCTGTTCTATGTGCAGCATCAGTTCGAAGGCGTGCGCTGGTCGCGCAACGGGACCTGGAAGCGCGATGAGGCCGCCCTGCATGGCAGTTCGCACTACGACCTCCCCGGCCCCCTGCCCTGGCTGACCGCCCATATCGGCATCCACCACGTGCATCATATGTCGAGCCGCATCCCCTTCTACCGTCTGCCCGAAGTCCTGGCCGCCCATCCGGAGCTGAAGGACGTCAGCCGCATCGGCCTGGTGGAGAGCTTCAAGTCGGTCCGCCTGGCCCTGTGGGACGAGGCCGCCCAGCGGCTGGTCTCCTTCCGCGAGATTCGCGACCGGCCGCGCGTCGCCGTCGCCGCCGCGGCCTGACCTTCCCCAACGGCGCCCTCCCCTCGCGTCACCGTTGACACCGCGTCAACGGCGGACGTGAACTGCCGCCCAAACGACAAGGTGTGCGGGAGGCGGCCATGGGCGCTTGGACATTCGCCGACGTGTGGGAGGCCATCGCCGCCAAGGCGCCCGACCGGCCCGTGGTGGCCCAGGGCCCGCGCGAGATCACCTGGGGCCAGTTCGACGCGCGCGCCGATGCGCTCGCCGCCCATATGATCGCCAAGGGCGTCAGCCACGAGGCGAAGGTCGCGGCCTATCTCTTCAACGGCCCCGAGTACCTTGAGACCTATTTCGCGGCCTTCAAGGCCGGGATCGCTCCCATCAACACCAACTACCGCTATGGCGGCGAGGAGCTGGTCTATCTCTTCGACAACGCCGACGCCGAGGTGGTGGTCTTCCATGCCGGCTTCACCGCGACCATCGAGGCGATCCGCCATCGCCTGCCGAAGGTGAAGCTGTGGATCGGCGTCTCCGAGCCGGGCCACGCCGTTCCCGTCTGGGCGGACGACTACGACGCCATCGTCTCCGGGCCCGCGCCCCAGCGCCCGTTCCGCGCGCCCTGGGGCCGCTCGGGCCAGGACCTGCTGCTGCTCTATACCGGAGGCACCACCGGCATGCCCAAGGGCGTGATGTGGCGGCAGGACGACCTGTTCAACGTGATCGGCGCCGGCGGCCAGGCCGCCCGCGGCGTGGAGCCGGTGGCCAGCATCCAGGAAGCCGGCGACCGGGTGAACCCGGCTGAGCCCGCGCCCGCAGTGTCGCTGATCTGCTGCCCGTTGATGCACGGCACCGGCCAGTTCTCGGCCTTCATCACCATGAACATGGGCGGCACGGTCGCCCTGCTGCCGTCACGCGGCTTCTCCGCCATCGAGCTCTGGAACGAGGCCGAGCGACTGAAGGCCGACGGCATCGTCATCGTGGGCCTGGCCTTCTCGACGCCCATGCTGGAGGCGCTGGAGGCCAATCCGGGCCGCTGGGACCTCTCCAACGTCAAGATGATGAGCTCGTCCGGCTCAATGTGGAGCCAGGAGAACAAGCGCGGCCTGCTGAGCTTCTGCACCAACGCCATGATCTTCGACAGCTTCGGCTCGTCGGAGGCGGTGGGCATGGGCGCCTCGGCCTCCGCGCCGGGCGCCGAGGTCGAGACCGCCGCCTTCATGCTGGGCCCGAACTGCGCCGTCTTCACCGAGGAGGGCCGCCGCGTGGTTCCGGGCTCGGGCGAGCGGGGCTTGGTCGCCGTCTCGGGCTTCCTGCCGGCCGGCTACTACAAGGACCCGGAGAAGTCGGACCGCACCTTCAAGGTCATCGAGGGCCAACGCTGGTCGGTTCCGGGCGATTGGGCAGAGGTCAATACCGACGGGACGCTGAAACTGCTCGGCCGTGGCTCCCAATGCATCAATACCGGCGGCGAGAAGGTCTTCCCGGAAGAGGTCGAAGAGGCGCTGAAGACCCATCTCCACGTGCGCGACGCGGTGGTGGTCGGCGTGCCCGACGCCCGCTTCGGCGAGCGGATCTGCGCGGTGGTGGAGCCGGACGGCGCCCACGACCTGACCTTGGCCGATCTGTCCGAGCACGTCCGCGCCCAACTCGCCCCCTACAAGGCGCCGCGCGAGCTGGTGGTGGTCGACACCATCGGCCGGGCCCCGAACGGCAAGGTCGACTACAAGGGCGTCAAGGAACGCGCATTGAAGGCGCTCGGCGTCGGCGCCTGAGGCTCGCCGAACGCCGGTCCACCGAAACGGGTTTGCCACCGCACCCCTGGCCGCTATCACCGGCGGAGCTTCAGGGGAGTCTGTTCCATGCGCATCGCGGCCTTCGTTTCCATCTCCGCCCTCGCCCTGGCGAGCGCGGCCTACGCCGCCCCGGCGGCCAAGCCGGACGCCGAGACCAAGGCCGTGGCGAAGATCGTCGGCAGCTCGGCCTTCAAGACCGCCGCCCAGAAGCTGGCCGACGACCACGAGCGCACCGTGGCCGACATCGTCACCCTGACCGAGATCCCGGCCCCGCCCTTCAAGGAGACGGCGCGCGGCAAGGCCTATCTCGAGATGCTGAAGGCCCACGGCCTGACCGACGTCGAGATGGACGCGGAGGGCAATGTGATGGGGATCCGCCCCGGCACGGTCACCAAGGGCAAGGGCCCGTTCGTGGTGATGGCCGCCCACCAGGACACGGTCTTCCCCGAAGGCACCGACGTGAAGGTGAAGCGTGAGGGGACCAAGCTGATGGCCCCAGGGATCGGCGACGACACCCGCTCGCTGGCCACCCTGCTCGCCTACATGCGCGCGATGGATGCGGCCAAGATCAAGACCAAGAGCGACATCCTGTTCGTCGGCAATGTCGGCGAGGAAGGCGCGGGCGACCTGCGCGGCACGCGCTACCTGTTCAACAAGGGCAAGTACAAGGGCCGGATCACCGCCTTCTTCTCGATGGACGGCTCCGACCCGAGCCGGGTGGTCGACCGCGGCGTCGGTTCCAAGCGCTACCACGTGATGTTCCATGGCCCGGGTGGCCACAGCTACGGCGCCTTCGGCATCGTCAACCCGATGGCGGCGATGTCGGACGCCGTGGTGCAGCTCTACAAGATCGACGCGCCGAAGACCCCGAAGGTCACCTATTCGGCCAGCATCACCGGCGGCGGAACCTCGGTGAACGCCATCCCGCACGACGTCTTCATGGACTTCGACATGCGCTCGGAGAGCGCCGAGGAGCTGGCCAAGCTGGACAAGCAGCTGATCGCCATTCTCGACAAGTCCGTGGCTGACGAGAACGCCGCCCGCTCCACGCGGTTCGGCAAGATCAGCTACGAGGCCAAGGTGATCGGCGAGCGTCCGGCGGGTCATACGGATCCCAACACCGGCATCGTCAAGTCGACGCACGCCGCCATCGCCGCCCTCGGCTTCCAGCCGGAGCACGAGGACAGCTCGACCGATTCCAACGTGCCGATGAGCCTGGGTATCCCGGCGGTGACCATCGGCTCCGGCGGTCAGGCCGGCCGCGCTCACGCCCTCGACGAATGGATCGACGTCGAGAAGGGCTCGAGCGTGAAGGGCATGCAGGTCGGCCTCGCCGCCCTGCTCGCCGTCGCGGGGATGGAATAGCCCCGCGCTCGGATTGAGCGGCAACAACCGGAGTTTCCCGGGCGGCCCGGCCGCCTAGGTCCGGGGGCGGGCAAACCCGCCCACCGGAAAAGGAACTCTGCCATGTCCAAGGAAAGCGACAACAAGGCGATCGTCGGCCGCTGGTTCGACGGCTTCTGGGGCAATCCCTGGAACCCCGAGATCATCGACGAGCTGGCCGCCCCCGACATGCTTCTGCAGTATTCGCTGCATGAGCCGCGGCGCGGCCGCGAGGACGTGCGCGCCTTCATCACCGGCTTCCGCGAAGCCTTCCCCGATCTCGGCTTCGGCGGAACCGCCGACCTGATCGCGGAGGGCGACTATGTGGTCGGTCGCTGGGAAGGCGGCGGCACGCACACCGGACCGGCCTTCGCCGACTTCCTGGCCGGCGGCCTCCCGGCCGCGTCGGGCCGCAGGATGCGGTTCTCCGGCGCCACCGTGCTACGGGTCGAGAATGGCCGCATCGCCGAGGAG
>CAMFHW010000343.1 GCA_945952175.1 uncultured Phenylobacterium sp.
GGCATGGTCAACCTGCCGCTTGGCGAACGGGCGGCCCTGCGTCTGTCCGGCCGCATCGTCGAGCAGGAGGAGGGCTACTGGAAGAGCCGGCTCCTGCCGGGCGAGACCATCGGCGCGCGCAACATCGTCACGGCCCGCGCCCAGCTCGCCCTGCATGCCGCCGACACCGTCGACGTGGACCTGAAGCTGGAGGGCCTGCGCTCGCGCTCCGAGATGGGCCAGGGCGAGTTCTTCGGCGCGATCAACCCCAAGACCGGTGGCCTCTGCGCGCCCTATCTCGCCGGCCACGTCGACAACAGCCAGTGCACCGACCTCTTCGGCTACACCGACACCGACGGCAATCCGTTCGTCGGCGACTGGCCGAAGGACGCCAAGTACGACCTCGACGCCTGGGACGCGACCGCGACGGTGAAGGCCCGCCTGGGCTGGGCCGACCTGACCTCGATCACCGGCTATCGCTACAACGACCGCGCCTTCGACATCGACAGCGACGCCACCCCGGCCCGCCAGGTCGACTTCCACCAGACCGACACGATCAAGCAGTTCAGCCAGGAGTTGCGCCTGTCGGGGACGCACGATCGCCTCGACTGGATCGCCGGCGCCTTCTACTCGCACGACAATGTCCGGGTCTGGACGCCCGGCGACCATCTCGACCTGTTCAACACCCAGACCCTGATCACCGCCGACCAGGACACCGACGCCTGGGCCGTCTTCCTCAACGGCGACTGGAAGCTGACCGATCGGCTGAAACTGGTCACCGGCCTGCGCTATACGCGCGAGGAACGCTCCTATGTCGGCGGCACCCGCGACCTCAATCCACGCGGCTTCTCCCTGCTGTGCCTGTGCGCGGTCCCGACCCAGCTCTCGTTCATCGACACCTCGATCTCGGACGAGAACCTCACCTGGAAGGCGGGGCTCAACTTCAAGCCGACCGAAAGCTCGCTCATCTATGCGAGCATCTCCAAGGGGGTGAAGTCGGGCGGCTTCTTCTCGGGCATCACCACCAGCACCGCGGCCCTGGAGCCCTTCAAACCCGAGGAGCTGATCGACTACGAGATCGGCGCCAAGGCCGAGCTGTTCGACCGCCGCGTGCTGATCGACGCCAGCGCCTTCCACTACGACTATTCCGACGTCCAGACCTTCATCCGCGCCCCGGGCGTCATCCCGGTGCAGAAGCTGGGCAATGTCGACAAGGCGCGCGTGAACGGCCTCGACCTCGACATCCTCTGGCTGCCGGTGCGCGGCCTGACCCTGAAGGCCGGCCTCGGCCTGCTCGACACCCGGCTGGGCGCCTTCACCACCACGGCCGGGACGATCCCGGCCGGCAACAAGCTGCCCAACGCGCCGGACACCTCGTTCACCGGCTCGGCGCGCTACCAGTGGGACCTGTCGGGCGGCCTGCAGGCCTCCGTCCAGGCGGGCGCGGCCTATACCGGCAAGGTGTTCAAGGACGCCATCAATGATCCGGTGATCAGCGCCCAGGCCCACTGGCTCTACGACGCGCGCGCCGCCATCGCCTCGGCCGACGGCCGCTGGGAGGCCGCGATCTGGGGCAAGAACCTCTCCAACGAGCGCTATGTGGTCCAGGGCCTCGACGTCGCCTCGCTGGGCTTCGGCAACCGCACCTTCAACGCGCCGCGCACCTATGGCGTGACGATCTCGCGCAAGTGGGATTGAGCCGCGGCGCCTGCCCGTGCTCTGTGGGCGGGATTTCCAAGGAGTCCCGCCCATGTCCGCCGACGAACTCGCCGTGGTGATGAACACGCAGACCCATCGCTTCGAGGTCACCCTCGGCGACGAGGTGGCTTTCGCCGAGTACCGGCTGGAGCCCGACAGCATCGTCTTTCCGCACACGGTCGTGCCGGAGGCGTTCGGCGGCAAGGGCGTCGGCGGCAAGCTGGTCCAGGCCGGGCTGGCCTATGCGCGCGAGCACAAGCTGTGGGTCAAGCCGACCTGCCCCTTCTTCCACGCCTACATCGCCAAGCGGCCGGAGCTGCACGAGCTGGTCCACCCCTCGATGCGCCCAGGCCTTGCCACGCCCTGAGCCGCGGCTGACCGCGGGCGCGACCGGGAGACCTCCCGTCAGGCGCCGTCGTCGCCGGCCACGCGCAGCATCAGGCCCGCCGCCTCGGCCAGCAGCACCCGCTCCTCGACCTCCAGCGTCTCGCGGATCCGCGCGTCGAGCCAGGCGCGGCGGGCCTCCATCTCGCGGCGCAGGGCGCGACGGCCCTCGGGCGTGATCGTCAGGATCAAGGTGCGCCGGTCGGTCTCGCCCGGCGCGCGCGCGATCAGCCCGTCGGCTTCCAACCGCGCGATCAGCCGGCTCAGCGACTGCGGCTGAAGTTGCTCGGCCCGCGCCAGGACGACGGCGGGCGCCGGCCCCTCGCGATGCAAGGCGTTCAGCAGGCCGAGCCCGGAGACCGTCACCTCCGACTTCGGCCGCGCCTGGCGCAGGCGACGGCTCAGCCGCAGCACCGCGCGGGCGATGAGCGCGGCGTCGGGATGGGCGGAAGCTTTGGGCATATGATACGCATAGCGTATTACTTGCCCCTCATCCAGAGGCCCGCGCCATGAGCCGCCTGACCGCCATTCTGCCCTGCAACGACCTCGACGCTTCCGAGGCCTTCTATAATCGCCTGGGCTTCACCCGCCCCGAGCGTCCGCCGCCCGGCGAGGAGGACACCTATCGCATGCTGTCCGACGGCCAGGGCGGCGAGCTCCACCTGACCGACGCGGTGGAGGGCTGGCTGGTCCCCGGGCGCAACCCGTTCGGTCTCTATCTGTATACGGAGGATGTCGACGCCCTGGCCGCCCGCTTCCCCGCCGAGATCGTCGGCAAGGCCGAGGACAAGCCCTGGGGCATGTACGAGTTCGCCCTCTCGGACCCTGACGAGACCCTCGTCCGGGTCGGCTGGCCCTCGCGCCTTCGAAGCGCCAAGACCTAGGCCGCTATCCAACTGTGTCATCCCGGAAAGCGCGTCAGCGCTTGACACCCTAGGAGCGGTTCAGCACCGCGAGCGCGCCCTCCGCCAGCACCCAGGTCCCGGAATTGTCGGTGCTGGGCTCGCGCGTGCCGATGCCGTCGAGATTGCGCTTGAACACGCCCTGCCCGATCGAGGCCAGGCGGAACATCGAAAACGCCAGGCAGAAGTTGAAGTCCGGGATGCCGTCACGGCCCGTGCGCCGGCAATAGGCCGCCACATAGTCTTCCTCGGTCGGGATGCCCGAACTCGCCAGGTCGATCCCGTCCAGCGTGCCCCAGCTCTCCGAGCGGGAATGCCAGAGGATGCAGTTGTAGGCGATGTCCGCCCAGGGATGGCCCAGCGTCGACAGCTCCCAGTCCAGCACCGCGATGATCCGGGGCTCGGTCGGGTGGAACATCACGTTCTCGAGCCGGTAGTCGCCGTGCGCGATGCCCACCGTCTCATCGGCCGGGATGCGCTGGGGCAGGGCCTCGATCAGGGCCTCCATGGCCGGGATCGTCTCGGTCTCCGCACCGCGGTACTGCTTGATCCAGCGCCCGATCTGGCGCTCGAAATAGTTGCCCGGCCGGCCATAGTCGGACAGCCCCACCGCATCCGGATCGATGCCGTGCAGCCGCGCCAGCACGGCGTTCAGCTCGTCATAGATCGCCGCCCGCTCGGCCGGCGTCATGCCCGGCAGCCGCGCGTCGCGGAAGATGCGGCCCTCCAGGAAGTCCATCACATAGAAGCTGGTGCCGACCACGCTCTCGTCCTCGCAGAGCGCACGCATCTTCGGCACGGGGAAGCCCGTCTCACCCAGGGCCTTCATCACGCGGAACTCGCGGTCCACCTGGTGCGCGCTGGCGAGAAGCTGGCCCGGCGGCTTCTTGCGCATCACGTAGCGGCCGGACCCGGCGGTGAGCAGATAGGTCGGGTTCGAGGCGCCGCCCTGGAACTGGCGCACGCTCAGCGGCCCGGCATAGCCCTCGACATTGGCCTCCAGCCAGCGTGCGAGCACCGTCTCGTCCAGCCGGTGCGCGGCCCTGACTTCGCCCAGGTTCGGCGTGCCCGCATCCATGCGCATTCTCCCGTTTTCAACGAGCCTATCGACCTTCCGTAGCGGCGCGCCAAGCCCTCACGGCGCGCAGGCGTCGAGGAAGGCCTGGTCCAACCGCATGAAGGCGATCCGCCGCTTGCCCTGGATCGAGAACACCAGGCCCCAGCGTCGCGGCCCAACCGGCGCGACGCTCGGATAGGCCGCGTCGCCTGCGCTATCCCTCGACACGAGATCGCAGCCCTCGGCGAAGCTCGCCCCGTCCGTCGAGGCGGCTAGACGCAGGGTCCGCCGGTCCGTGCGCCCTGGATTGTAGACCGCGATCAGACGGCCACGCGCATCGGTGAAGGCCTCGACCGCCGAGCCGGGATTCTCCAGGGTCGTCGGCGTGGCCGTGATCCAGCCACCGCCCTCCCATCGCGATGCATGGACATGGCGCCGGCGCGGATCGCGCAGCAGGGCGACCAGGCGCCCGCCCACCTCGGCCAGGGCCGGTTGGATCAGCGGCCCCGGCGCGGGAATCGGCTCCACGGCCATCTGCGGCGCACGCCCCGGCTCCAGCTCCGACAGGTCGAGCCGCAGCACGCTGGCCCGCCCGGCTTCCCGGTAGACCGGCACGAGATCGCCGCCGTCGAAGCGGACCGGCCGAGCGCGCGGCAAGGCGCCGGGCCGATCGTCCAGCCGCGTGGGCGCCGACCAGCTCGCGCCCTCGTCCGTCGAGATCCGGAAGTCGATCCGCCCGCAGCGCCAGTTCCGGCAAGTCTCGAAGCCCAGGACGCGCCGGCTCTGGATCTCACCCACGATCATGACGATCCGGCCGCGCCCGTCCCGCGCCAGGGCGACATTGCCGACGCTCCTGGCGGGCCGCGGCGCACCGGCCGCGCGCTCGCCCGGACGCGAGATCGTGTTGGGCGCGGCCCAACTCGCGCCGTCGTCGTCGCTGCGCGCGCAGAGGATCACGGCGTCCGGCCCACCTTCGCTACGGCCCGAATACCAGCAGGCCAGCACCCGCCCGCCGCCCAGGCCCAACA
>CAMFHW010000344.1 GCA_945952175.1 uncultured Phenylobacterium sp.
GCCCATGGCCTCGGCCACGCCCATGAAGCGGCGGTTGAAGAGCTCCAGGGTGACAGGGTCGGGCTTGTCGAGGGCGATCGCGTGGCTGCGCTGGGCGCCAGAACGGACGAGGCGGATCAGGCCCTCACCCTGCGACTCGGCGCGCCAGCCGGGCGCGAGCGCGATCTGGGTGTCGCCGCGCACGATCAGGGCGGGGCCTTCGAGGGTGGTGAGCGTCTCGGCGGCGACGATTGGGGCGTCGTGATGGGCGCCGTGGGCGAACATGGCGATCCTGGCGTCATCCCGGACGGCCGGCAGGCCGATCCGGGACCCAGGGGCGGCGTGCGGGACACTTCGGCCCCGGCTCTCCGCTTCGCGTAGCCTGTCCTCGGGCCGGCCATCGGCCGGACCCGGGGGGCCGGGATGACGCGATGAAGCGGCGGCTTCGGCCTCGACGCTGGCGATCAGGATGGCGCGCTCCGGCTCGATGAAGCCGAACAGGCGGCGGTGGGCGGCTTCGAACGCGGCCTTGGCTTCGGCGAGGTCGGACAGCGGGACCGGAAGCTCGGCGTCGGCGCCGTCATAGCGCAGGCGCAGGGTGCGGCGGATGTCGCCCTCGCTGGCGCCCTGGTCGGCGAGCGCCGCGCGGGCGGCGGTCTCGACCTCGGCCAGCAGGGCCTGGGCGCGCGCGAGGCCTTCGGGGGTGAGCGGGGCTTCCAGCCCGGCCTGGCGCAGGGCCACGACCTCGGCCTGGCCAATGCCCCAGGCCGACAGCACGCTGCCATAGAGCGGGCAGAGCACCTGGTCGACGCCGAGCGCCTCGGCCGCCTGGCAGGCGACCTGGCCCGCCGCGCCCCCGAAGGCCACCAGGGCGTGATCGCGCGGGTCGAAGCCACGCTCGGTGGAGATGCGGCGAACGGCCTGGGCGGTCTGCTCGACGGCGACGGCGACGAAGCCCTCGGCGGCGGCTTCCAGGCTCTGCGCGCCCATGGCCTCGGCGAGTTCCGTGAGGCGGGCGCGGGCGGCGGCGAGGTCGAGCGGCGCATCGGCCCGGGGCCCGAAGATCGAGGGGAAGAAGCGGGCGTCGAGCCGGCCCAGCACCAGGTTGGCGTCGGTGACCGTCGCGGGCCCGCCGCGGCCATAGGCGGCGGGGCCGGGATCGGCGCCGGCGCTCTCCGGGCCCGAGCGGGCGCGGAAGCCGTCGAAGCTGAGGATCGAGCCGCCGCCGGCCGCGACGGTCTCGACGTCGAGCATGGGGCTGCGCAGCTTCACGCCGGCGATGCGGGCGGTGTCGCGGCGCTCCAGGGCGCCGGCATAGCGGCAGACGTCGGTGGAGGTGCCGCCCATGTCGAAGCCGAGCACGGCGGGGGCGGCGGCCTGGACCGCGGTGCGGGCGACGCCAACCACGCCCCCGGCGGGGCCGGAGACCACGGCGTCGCGGCCGCGGAAGGTTTCGGCGTGGGCCAGGCCGCCCGCCGAGGTCATGAAAAACAGCGGCGCGCCCTCGACCGCCTGGGCCACCCGCTCGACATAGGCGCGCAGGATCGGGGTCAGATAGGCGTCGGCCACGGTCGTCTCGGCGCGGGGCACGAAGCGCGGCAGGGGCGAGACCTCGTGGCTGAGGGCCACGAAGGGGAAGCCAAGCTCTTCGGCGATCTTGCCGGCCGCCAGCTCGTGGGCCGGGTTCAGGTCGGCGTGCAGGAAGGCGATGGCGACCGCCTGGTAGCCCTCGGCCAGGGCGGCTTGCAGCCGCTCGCGCAGGGCGGCCTCGTCCAGCGGACGCACCACGGCGCCGTCGGCGGCGAGGCGCTCGGGGGCCTCGACGACGGCCGAGTAGAGCGGGGCGGGCCGCTCGATGTCGAGGGCGAAGAGGTCCGGGCGGGCCTGGTCGCCGATCACCAGGGCGTCGGCGAAGCCCTCGGTGGTGACGAACAGGGTCCTGGCGCCGCGGTGCTCCAGCAGCGCGTTGGTGGCGACCGTGGTGCCCATCTTGATCGCCTCGACCCGCTCGGCGGGAAAGGGGGCGCCAGGGCCCGCGCCCAGGACCCGGCGCATCGCCTCGACGGCGGCGTCCGGATAGGCCGGAGAGGCGGAGAGCAGCTTGAGGGAGACCTCTTCGCCGTCCGACGCTTTGCCGATCACGTCGGTGAAGGTGCCGCCGCGGTCGATCCAGAAACTCCAGGTCCTGTCCAAAACTTAACGTTCCCGAGCTGTTCTATTCGTTGTCAGGGCGGCCCTCGCCCGACTATGCTTCGCATACTCCCATGAGCTTCTGGCGCAACATTGCTGGTCTGGCTGTCCGTCGCCCGGACGGCTGCGAGAATTGCGACTGTCCTCCCGGGCCGCCGGGCGAGGACCCCGCCTTCTCGACCGCGGTCACCGCGCTGGGCGCGAAACTGGCCAAGGCCGATGGGCGCGCCCATGTCGACGAGTTCGAGGCCTTCGCCCAAGTGTTCCCGCACGACGCGGCGTCCGAGCGCAACGTCCACCGGCTCTATGACCTGGCGCGGCAGACCACACATGGCTTCGAGAGCTACGCCAAGCGGCTGGCCAAGCGCTATCGCAACTGCCCGACCCTGCTGGAAGACGTGCTGGACGGCCTGTTCCACATCGCCGGCGCCGATGGTGCGGTGACCGAGGACGAGTTGATCTATCTGGAGACGGTCTCGGAGCTGTTCGGCTTTTCGCCCCTGGTATTCCGCCGGCTGAAGGCCACCCATCTGGGCCTGTCGGCGGACGATCCCTACGCCATCCTGGCCGTGCCCCACGATGCGCCGGACGCGACGGTGCGGGCCGTCTGGAAGCAGCAGCTTTCCGAAGCGCACCCCGACCGGGCCCGCGCGCGCGGCCTGCCCAGCGAGTTCATCGAGGTGGCCGAGGCCAAGGCCGCGGCCATCAATGCGGCCTTCGATACGATCATGCGCGAGCGGCGCGGCCTGTCGCTCGAAGGTGTTGCATGACGTGCAATCGCCACGTTTTGAAGCTGAACTGAGTTGACGGGCGGGATCGCCCGGCTGAAATATCCGTTCACGCCTCCAGAAGGAGGGCCGGTCGAGGACGCCATGGTCAGGGATTTCGCCCGCAAACACGGTTCCGCCCTGCGCAGCATCGCGATGCTGGGGGGCCTTCTGGCCACCACGGCCGCCGTCGCGATCGGCGCGGTCCTGGCGCTGTTCGCCGCCGCCACGGTGGTGGTGATCGCGGTGATGTCGTCGGCCCTGCTCGGCCTCGCGGGCCTGGCGCTCCGCGCCAAGCGCACCGTCAATGCGCGCCGCGACGACGGCGTGATCGAAGCCCGCCACCTGGGCGGCCACCACTGGGTGGCCTATGGCTGGAACGACCGGTCCTAGGACTCCTCCGCTCATTCCGGCGAATGCCGGGACCTGGGGCTCGGCCGCGCGTTCTCGGCTGAGCGCAATTCCTCACGCGTCGGCGTTCTTCGATCTGGATCCCGGCATTCGCCGGGACGAGCGGGATGCTGACTTGCCGACGTTCACCTAGCCCTCTACCGTCGCGGTTCAAACAAGCGTTGGGAGAGGAACTATGATCGGCGTGATCGCGACCCTGAAGGTCGCCGAGGGCAAGAACGCGGAGTTCGAGGCCATCTTCACGGACCTGGCCAAGCAGGTGCGGGCCAACGAGCCGGGCAATCTGGCCTACCAGCTGACCAAGAGCCGCACCGACGGCCAGATCTACAAGGTGCTGGAACTCTACAAGGACCAGGACGCGCTCGCCGCCCACGGCCAGACCGACTACTTCAAGGCGGCCGGCGCCAAGATGGGCCCCTGCATGGGCGGCCGTCCCGAGATCGAATACCTCGACGGCGTCTGATCGGAGCACGGCAGCCATGGACCTGGACTTCAGCGCAGAGGACCTCGCCTTCCGCGACGAGGTCCGGGCCTTCATCGCAGACGCCTTCGACGACGACATGCGGGCCCGGGCGGCCCAGTCGAAGAACCACCACATCGACAAGGCGGGCACGGTCCGCTGGCTGAAGAAGCTGGGCGACAAGGGCTGGATCGCGCCCGACTGGCCGGTCGAATACGGCGGCACGGGCTGGAGCCACGCCCAGAAGTACATCTTCGACATGGAGATGGCCCTGGCCGGCGCGCCCGACACCTCGAACATGGGCCTGCGCATGTGCGCGCCCGTGGTCATGGCCTTCGGCACGCCGGAGCAGAAGGCCCAGCACCTGCCGAAGATCCTGTCGACCGACGTCTGGTGGTGCCAGGGCTATTCCGAGCCGGGCTCCGGGTCGGACCTCGCCTCGCTCTCGCTCAAGGCCGAGCGGGATGGCGATCATTATGTACTGAATGGTTCAAAAATCTGGACGACCTATGCCCAATGGGCCGACTGGATGTTCTGCCTGGTGCGGACCAGCGTCGAGCCGATCAAGCAGATGGGCATCAGCTTCCTGCTGCTGGATATGAAGACGCCGGGCATCGAGATCGTGCCGCTGCCGACCCTGGACGGGCCGCCGGAGGGCGACCAGGAAATCAACCAGGTGTTCTTCAACGACGTCCGGGTGCCGGTGTCGAACCGGATCGGCGAGGAGAACCAGGGCTGGACCTACGGCAAGTACCTGCGGCAGTTCGAGCGGGGTAACCCCTACGCCGCCGGCCTGACCAACATGTTGGAAAAGGTGAAGAAAATTGCCTCGGTCGAGCGGGCCGACGGCGGCGGGCGGATGATGGACGACCCCGATTTCCGCAAGAAGCTGGCCGAGATGCAGATCAAGGTCGACGTGCTGAACGCGACCGAGCTGCGCATGTTCGCGTCGCGGACGACCGGCGAGGCGATGGGCGCGGCGTCCTCGATGCTGAAGCTGGAAGGCAGCCAGGCGCAGCAGGCGGTTACGGAACTGGCCCTGGAGGCGGCGGGCGTCTACGGCCAGCCCTTCGTGCGCGACACCTGGGCCGAGATCCGCGGCGAGCGCAACGAGCCGCGGGCCGGGCCGGACTACGCGGCGACCGTGGCGCCGATGTACTTCAACTACCGCAAGACCTCGATCTATGCCGGGTCCAACGAGATCCAGCACAACATCATGGCCAAGATGGTGCTCGGCC
>CAMFHW010000345.1 GCA_945952175.1 uncultured Phenylobacterium sp.
CACCTCGGTCATGCCCTGCCCGGCGGCGAATTGCGGCATCTCGCCGATCGCGCGGTCGAAGGTCGGCTGCCCCGCCGCGGCGATGGTCTGGCTGTCGACCGTGGCGATCGGGCTCTCGGACTGGAAGTCACGCCGCGCGATCAGCGAGCCGGTGACCACGACCTCGGACACCTGAGCGACCTCCGGAGCCGCGGCCGCACGTGGCGCAGGGCGCGGATCGGCCGCCGGCGCAGCGGCCACCGCGTCCGTGCTCTGCAGGCTCACCGGCTGGACGCCCGGTCCACCGACGACGATCACCCCGGAGCCGGTGCGGCTCACGGGCAGGCCGCTGGCGGCCAGCAGCCGGCGTAGGGCGTCCTGGGCGGTATAGGCGCCGACCAGAGGAGGGCTGCGGCGGCCCTCGAGCAGGCGGTCGTCGAAGGCGATCTGCTGGCGCGTGACCTGGGCGTAGCTGCGGAGCGCCGCGCCGAGGTCGCCGGCTGGAATGTTGAAACTGTAGGTCGCTTCCTGGGCGTAGGCCGCCGCCGGCGACGACAAGGCCGCAAGCACGGCGGCGGAGACGCTGGCGAGCGCAAGCGCGCGCGGACAATGACGCATGAGATACCCTCCCCGAACACGGCGTCTGGATGCGCCGCTCTGAGGGCTAAGACGCGCAGTGCACGGAGTTGCGTAAAATTCGGTCAGCTACGGCCGGCGAGCGAGACGAACACCCGGCGGTCGTCCCGCTGGATAGCCCTGACCGGCGTGACGGCCGAAACGCCGTCGATGAAGGCCTGCAGGTCGCCGGCGGTGTAGACGCCGTTGACCTTGACCGCCCCTGCCGCGGCGTCGCCGATCGCCAGCTTCTCCTTGGAGTAGCGGTTCACGCGCTCGACCGCGCTGGACAGGGGCTCGTTGACGAACACCAGCTGGCCGGCCTCCCAGGACAGAGCGCGCGACGGGTCCGTGGGCGCGACATTGGCCACGTCGGAGGCCTCGGCCACCACCAGCTCGCGTCCGGGAGTCAGGTGCTGATCGGCGGGAGCTCTGTCCGGGGTCCGCACCGGTTGGCTCTGGTCGTCCGTCCGCCGGCGCTCCAGCACCGCGACATGGCCCTGGTAGAGGATCACATGGATTCGCTGCTCAAGGCGTTCGACGCTGAATTCGGTGCCAGTCGCCACAACCACCTTGCTGCCGGCCGCCACCGAGAAGGGCCGCATCGGATCCTTGGCGACGTCGAACTTGGCCCGGCCCTGAACAAGCTCGAGATCACGGCGATCGGCGGTGTACCGAACCCGGACCGTCGTGGCCGCATCGAGTGAGATCTTCGAACCATCCTTCAGGACCGCGACGCGGCGCTCGGCCACGCCGGTTCGATAGGTGACCGGCGCAGTCAGCCAGGCAAAAGCGCCACCGCCGCCGAGCACGAGCACGAGAAGAGCGGCGGCCGCCATCGCCGCGCCGCGCCGGGCGCCGCCCGGACGCCATCCACCTGCCGAACGACCGTCGGCCAGTCGCAGAGCCTCTGCCCGCATCTGAAGAAAATCGGGGGCGGACTCGGCGCCGTCGAACTCGCGCCAGGTGGACACGGCCTCCTCGAACGCGACGGTGTGATCAGGATGTTCGGCGAGCCACGTGGTGAACGAGGCTCGATCAGCAACCGAAAGCGGCGCGTCAGATAGTCGAACGCACCAAAGCGCTGCGGTCTCCCGCAGAGTCTGGCCTGGAACCTGGGACGCGCCTTGGCTCATGACGTCTCGTCGCGGCTGAGCATCAGATGCGCCATAGCAAACGCGACCTGTTTGTCCACGGTCGAGATCGAGCACCCGAAGGCCTCGGCGATCGAGCGCTTGTTCATCCCCTCGATCCGATAAAGCACGAACATGGCGCGCGACCGGTCGGGCAGCGACCAGAGGCGATCCGCCAGCACCGAGAGCGCGCGGCGTCCGTCGCTGACACGATCCGGGTCCAAGGGATCGACGTCTCGGTCCTTGAGAGTCAGTTGCTCGCCCACATGCCGGCGGCGCACCTTGTCGCGGCGGGACCGGTCCGCTAACAGGTTGGCGGCGATGCGGAAGACATAGGCGTCAGCGGACTGGAAGCTGTCGGTGTCGACGGTCGACAGTCGCACGAAGACGTCCTGGGTCAGGTCCTCGGCTTCGGCGTGGCTGCGCACCCGCCGCACGAAATAGCTCATCAGGGCCGGTCGAAGCCGGCGCGAGAGCTGGGCCAGGTCTCCATCCGCGGTGACGCTCACGCGTGCGCTCCCTCCCCCGTGGACGGCGGTCCTGCAGCTAAGACGCACGTCCTCGCAAAACGCGGAGAGGGTGGCGTGGCGCGGCCGGCCGATCCTCGGCGGCGCGCCGATCCGCCCCGCCCTGGCTCACTGACGGCGCCGGACGCCAGGGTTCGCATCGCGACGGGGCCAGGGTCGGACGCCACTGCAGAACGCCCGCCGCCATGGGCTGCGGCGGGCGCTCCTCGCATCGCGACGCCGAGGCCAGAGGGATGGCCTCAGTTCTGCGCGACGTCGAACCACATGACCTTGCCCATCGCGCCGCTCTCGCCCGGCGACGCGGCCACATAGAGCCGCTTGCCGTCGGGGGTCAGGATGGCCGTCTTCGCGCCCGGAGCGCTCGCGATCCGGCCGGTCTCGGCGTAGTGGTCGGCATCGGCCTGCTGGACCACGCTGATATAGCCCTCCCCGCCCGTGACATAGACACGCCGGTGGATCGGATCCCAGACCACCTGGTCGGTCCGCTCGGGCGCCTTGAAACTCGCGACCGTCTTTCCGCTATCGGCGTTCACGATCAGCAGCATGCCGGGCTTGCGGGTGACGATGAACAGGCGCCGGGTCTTCGGATCGAAGGCCATCGGGGCGTTCTGCTGCGCCTCCGTCACCGGCCATTCGCCGACCACCTTGCCGGCCTTGCGGTCGACGATGGCGGTCTTGTTCTTGTCGGTGACGCTGATCCAGAGCTTCTCGCTGTCCGGGTCGATCGCCATGGCCTCGACATGGTCGGCGTCGAACTTGATGTTCGCGAAGGTCTTGCCGGTGACCGGGTCGAGCTCGGTCAGATAGCTGTAGGGCAAGGGCACGTCCTTGCCGCCACTGACCACCCAAAGGTGCTTGGCCGTCTCGTCGACCCCGATGGAGTCCGAGCCCGGCGCTGGCATCTTGTACTTGCGCTTGATCGCGTAGGTCTTGCCGTCAAGCACCCGCGGGCCGCCTGGCCCACCGTCAATCACCAGCAGTTCGTCCGAGGCGGGCATGTAGTAGAGGCTGTGCGGGACCTCGACCTGGTCGGTGAGAGTCTTGGTCCGTTCGCCGGACGACAGCTTGAAGACCTCGAGCGTCTTGCCCTCCTCCCCGGCCAGGAACAGCCGGTCGCCGGCCGGGTCGATCGCGAAGTGATCGAAATCGCCCTTGTAGCCAGGAATGTCGACGCTGCCGGCCAGGGTCAGCGCGGGCGCAGCCGGGGCGACGGCCGCTGGGGCCGCGGACTTCGGCTGGCCGCATCCGGCAAGACCAGCCAACACGGTGCAGGACAGCAGGGCGGCGGCGAACGGGAACTTCATCAGGTCACTCCATCGAATGGGATCGGGGGCGCTCAGGGCGCCTTGAACAGGGCGGCGGCGCTGGGAATCTGCTTGGACATCGCATCGCGAATGCGGTGCGACTGCGCGATCCGCGCCGCCTTGTCGTCGCCTTCGCGATAGCGGTAGACCGTGCCCACCAGGCCGATCGGATGGCCGGCGGCGTCGCGAAGCTCCATCGCCACCTCGAACATCGAGCCGTTCTCGTTCAGCTCGGGCTTGTCCTTGCCGGTGTTGATGATCTCCATGTCGTCGTCGTCGGCGATCTTGCCGATGCGGCCGATATTGGAGCCCAGGATCACGTTGTCCTTGGGGGCCGGATGGACGACGCCAGGCTTGGTGATGTGCACCGCCAAGATGCGGAGACCCGGATTGGCTTTGAGGGTCTTGTCGACCAACGCCTGCGCCAGGGTGTGGTCGCCATAGGCCTTGTCGTAGGGCCAGGGATCGAAAGCGTTCTTGGCGCTCAGCAGGCGGCGGGAGATCTCGTCCTGAATGTCGATCGCCGTCTTCTGATAGGCGGTCACATCCATGTCCTGCCGATAGGGGAAGACCAGGCCGATCGCGCCGACCGTCTCGCCGGCGGCGTTCTTCAGCTCTTCCTCGATTTCCACCCGCTCACCGGTCGAATTGACCTCGATGTTGGTGCGGCCTGTCTCGAAGACGCGTCGGTCGTCCTCGTCAGCCGCCTTGCCCCAGCGCCCGATGGTCGAACCAAGAACCACGTTGTGCTTGCCGTCCGGCGTATTGACGTGAGCGACCACGATGACGAGCTCGGGGTGCTTGTCGAACGCGACGTCCACCAGGTGCTGCAGGTAGCTGTTGGTGGGCGTGTGGTCGTCGAAGCGGTCGGGCTCCATCAGGTTGGCGACATGGCTGATCCGCCGCGCCAGCCGGTCTCGCACCGCCGTCGCCCTGGCGGTCAGGGCGGCGTCCTTGTCGGCCTTGCCGGCCGGCATCACCACCTCGAGCACGCCGATCCGACGGCGCGAAGCGTCCAACAGGGGCAGCTTCACGCTCGCCTTGCCTGCCGAGCGCGTCAGGCCGCTGGTCCCGCTCAGGGCCGCGACGCCGGACGGCCGCAAGGTCGAAGCCAGGACGGTGTCGGCCTTGTCCCCGGGACGCCGCCCCGTCATCTCCAGCCCCGCCAGATCGCTACGTTCGGCCTTCAGGTCGTTGAGGAGATGCTGGCCGTAGCTGGTGTCGCCGGGCTTGAGCGGCGGCGTCTCGTCGGCCCACGCCGTCGGCGCGAGGCCCGTGGCGGCCAGCAGGAAGGCCAGGGCGAGGCGTTTCATGATGCGTTTCCCCTCGGAACTTGTTCTTTGCGCCGCCAGCCTGGCGACTGGACGGCAGCTTGGCCGGCCAGGCTGACGCGGGGCTGAAAGCGACCTGAACCTCCGTTCAGGCGAACGCGGCCCCGCGTCGCGCCCGGTCAGAAGCGGGTGTCGAGCGTGACGTAGAAC
>CAMFHW010000346.1 GCA_945952175.1 uncultured Phenylobacterium sp.
GGGAGGGGTACCGGCGGTAGCTTGGTGGGGGGGGCGGCCCCACGCGCCGCGCCCGGTCCTGCCCCCACCACCGCCTGTCGGCGGTCCCCCTCCCCCGTGGACGGGGGAGGAAGATAGATGCGCATTCTCCTCACCAATGATGATGGCATCCATGCCGAGGGCCTCGTGGCGCTCGAGAAGATCGCGCGCCAGCTCTCCGGCGACGTCTTCGTCTGCGCGCCGGAATACGAGCAGTCGGGCGCCAGTCGCGCCCTGACCCTCGCCGACCCCGTGCGGGTGCGGAAGATCGACGAGGCGCGCTACGCCACCACCGGCACGCCAACCGACTGCGTCATGCTGGCGGTCAACGAGCTGATGGGCGGCAAGTCGCCCGACCTCGTGCTCTCCGGCGTCAATCGTGGCGCGAACCTCGCCGAGGACGTGACGCTTTCCGGCACGGTGGCCGGCGCCATCGAGGGCATGGCCCTGGGCATCCCCTCGATCGCTCTGTCCCAGACCAACTGGGCCGTCGAGGGCCAGGACATGTTCGCCCCGGCCGAGACCTTCGCCGCCGGGGTCGTCGCCAAGCTGGTGGAGACCGGCTGGCCCAAGGACGTGATCCTCAACGTCAATTTCCCCGCCCGGCCGCTCGCCGACATCGTCGAGGTCGAGGTCACCCGCCAGACCTTCCGCGACGTGCAGATCCGCCACGCGGAGAAACGAACCGACCTGCGGAATCGCGAGTACTATTGGATGGGTTTCCGCCAGGAGCGATCGCGGCCCGAACCGGGCACCGACCTGGCGGCGATCTATGAAGGCAAGATCTCGGTGACGCCGCTGCACATCGACCTGACGCACATGCCGACCGTCCATGCCCTGAAGGGCGTGCTGGGCGGCGCGCCGCCGCGCGGGGTGGCCTGACATGGCCGGCGCGGAAGATCCCGCCAAGCCGGCGGCGGACTCGTCGGAGACGCGGCTGGCCCGCCTGGTCCTCGCCCTGCGTTCCCAGGGGGTCTCGGATCCCGGCGTGCTGAACGCCATCGAGACCACGCCGCGGGATCTCTTCACGCCGGAGCTGTTCCAGGAACGGGCCTGGGAGGACCAGGCCCTGCCGATCGCCTGCGGCCAGACTATCAGCCAGCCCTTCATCGTCGGCCTGATGACCCAGGCGCTCGGGGTGGAGAAGCGCGACCGCATCCTCGAGATCGGCACCGGCTCCGGCTACCAGACCACCGTGCTCTCCAAGCTGGCGCGGCTGGTCTACACCGTCGAGCGCTACCGCACCCTGATGGCCGAGGCCGAGGGGCGGTTCAAGCAGCTCGGTCTCACCAATGTGATCACCCGCTTCGGCGACGGCGGACTGGGCTGGCCCGAACAGGCGCCTTTCGACCGCATTCTGGTCACAGCCGCGGCGCCGGGTGAGCCCAAGGCCTTGCTTTCGCAACTCAAACCCACGGGCGTGCTGGTCGCGCCGGTGGGCAAGGGTCCGGTCCAGGAACTCAAACGCTACCGGGGCGACGGCCAGGGGGGCTTCGACGTCGAGATATTGACCGAGGTCCGGTTCGTGCCGTTGCTGGACGGGGTGGCGCGCGAGCTCTGAAGGCCGCCCGGGAGTGACGAGTTTGTGGGTTGGCCTAGGCGTCGCGCTTAACCCATGATTAACCCAGACGCCTCGACTGATTCCGAAACCTTTTGCGGAGCGGCGATGACGCTTTCCCCCTACCGTTCGGCCCTGCTGCTCCTCGCCACGACGGCGCTCGCCAGCCCGTCCTGGGCGCAGATGCCGAAGCCGAACTTCCCGATCCGCCAGGCGGAGACCGAACAGGCCGCGCGACGCGAAGACCCGCCCATGCCGGCCCAGCCGGAGTCGGAAGGCGTCACCTTCAAGGCGCTCGACACCCCGGCCGCGCGCCGCGATCCGCCGCCGCCGGCGGCGACCTCGGCCTATGCGCCGCCGGCCCCGCCGCTGCGCATGGTCATCAAGGCCCGCGTCACCGGCAAGGTCGTGCCCGCCGCCGAGCCGGCCGAGAAGGCCTATACCGTCCGTAAGGGCGACCACCTGGCCACCATCGCCAAGAAGCTCGGCGTCGACGTCGAGGACCTCGCCAAGGCCAATGGGCTGAAGAAGCCCTACCGCCTGATGCCCGGCCAGAAGCTGAAGACGCCCGGCGCCGCCGAGCCCGAGCCCAAGGCCTCGAAAGGCTCCAAGGCCAAGGGCAAGGCCGCCCGCGAGGAGGAGGCCAAGCCGAAGGCCTATGTGGTCCAGCGCGGCGACACGCTCTACGCCATCGCCCAGCGCTTCGACACCACGCCCAAGGCGATCGCCGCCGCCAACGGCATCTCGCTGCACGCCCATCTGAGCCCGGGCAAGAAGCTCACCCTGCCGGGCGACTTCAAGGACAAGGGGCCGGTGAAGTCCCAGGTCCAGGAGGCCGCGCCCGAGGAGGCCGCAGCCCCGCCGCCCACCGCGACCAAGTCCCGCCGCGGCCGCAAGGCCGAGGCTGAGCCGGCCCCCGCCGAGCGCGAGGTCACCGAGGCTCGGGCCGGCGCCGGCGGCAAGGTGATCACCGCGCCGGGCAAGGCGCGCACCTACAAGGTCCGCAAGGGCGACACCCTCGACGAGATCGCCGACAAGATGGGGGCCGAGCGCAAGGAGCTCGCTCGGCTCAACAAGCTGAAGTCGCCCTATCACCTGAAGCTCGGCCAGGTCATCAAGGGGCCGCCCGGCGAGGCGTCGAAGGTCTACGTGGCGGTGCGGGGCGACACGCTCGCCGAGATCGCCCGGCGCTTCGACGTCACGACGCGCCAGCTCACCTCGGCCAACGGCCTGCGCCACAACGCCTCCATCCGCCCGGGCCAGCACCTGACCCTGCCGGCCGGCTATCGCGACCGCGGCCCGCCCCGCGAGACCGTCCGTACGCCGCAGCCCAGCTACACGCCGCCGGCCTACACGCCGCCGCCCGCGCGTGCGGCGCCGACCTACACACCGCCGCCGGCGGCCACGACCCCGCCACCACCCTCCAGCTACAATCCGCCGCCGCCGACCTACACCGCGCCGCCCGCGCGGCCGGCCCCGACGCCCGCGCCCAGCGCGCCGACCTCGGGCCCGCTCAGCGACGCCCAGATCTCCAGCCTGGGCCGCGGCCGCTTCATCTGGCCGCTGCGGGGCGCGATCATCTCGGACTACGGGCCCAAGGGCACCGGCCAGCGCAATGACGGCATCAACATCCGCGCCACCGCCGACGACGTGGTCCGCGCCGCGGCGGCCGGCGACGTGGTCTATGCCGGCGACCAGGTGCCGGGCTTCGGCAACCTCGTGCTCGTCAAGCACGCCGACGGCTGGGTGACCGCCTATGGCCACCTGGGCCGGGTGGACGTGAAGATGCAGCAGAAGGTGGTCCAGGGGCAGCAGCTCGGCATGGCCGGCCAGTCGGGCGGCGTCACCGAGCCCCAGCTCCACTTCGAGGTCCGCTATGCTCCGTCGCCGACCGAGCGCGCCCGCCCGATCGACCCGCAACTGGTGCTGGGGAAGTAGCCGCTAGAGCGGCAAGCTCTTCCCCAGTTCGCCGGCCAGGTCGCGGATGAACTGCCAGGCCACCCGGCCCGAGCGGCCGCCGCGCAGCTGCGCCCATTGCAGGGCGCGGCGCTCCAGGTCCTCGACCTCGAGCCCGAACCGCGCGGCATAGGCGCCGACAGCCTCCAGATAGGTCGGCTGGTCCATGGGCGGGAAGCCGACCCACAGGCCGAAGCGGTCGGAGACGCTGATCTCTTCCTCGGCGTCCTCGGCCGCGGCGATTAGGCCGCGGTCCTCGCCGTGGCCGCGCGGCATCAGGTGGCGCCGGTTCGAGGTCGCCACGAACATCACATTGGCCGGCGGGCCGGAGACCCCGCCCTCCAGCGCCGACTTCAGCGCCTTGGCCGCGTCCGCGCCCTCCTCGAACGACAGGTCGTCGCACAGCACCACGAACTTTTCGGGCCGCACGCGCAGGGCGTCGAACAGGTCGGGCAGGGCGGTCACCTGGTCGCGGTCCACCTCGACCAGCTTCAGAGCCGCGTTATCCCGCGCCACGGCCATGAAAGCCGCCTTGGCCAGCGAGCTCTTGCCCGTGCCGCGCACGCCCCACAGCAGGGCGTGATTGTACGGAACGCCGCGAGCGAACCGCTCCAGGTTCTCGACGAACCGCGCCTTCTGGCGCTCCACGCCCACCAGCGAATCCAGCGCCAGCGGATAGTCCGGCGCCGGTACGAACGCACCCGACCGGGGCTCGTGGCGGAACAGCCGCGCGGCGTCGAAGCTCGCGGGCGGCGGGGGAGGGGGCGACAGGCGCTCCAGCGCCTGCGCGATCCGCTCCAGAACGGGTTTCAGTTCCGGGTCCATGGCGGGCTGATTAGCGCAGGCGCGTTCCATTGCAAATCGGGGGGCGAACGCATAGCTTCCGCCGACTTTGCGACGGGCGCCGACGCGCCCCGCCACGTGTTTCGGAGAGACGATGTCGGTCACCCCTATCCTCGCCCAGGCGGCGCCTGCAGGGATCGCTGGAATTCCCGAGCCTTTCGGCTCGCTCCTCTTCTTCCTGCCGATGATCGTGTTGTTCTACTTCCTGATCATCCGCCCCCAGCAGCAGCGCGTGAAGCAGCACCAGCAGATGGTGTCCGGCGTGAAGCGCAACGACACCGTGGTCCTGAACTCCGGCGTCATCGGCAAGGTGGTCCGCGTCGAGGACAAGGAAGTCGGCGTCGAGATCGCCCAGGGCGTAACCGTCAAGGTCGTCAAGACGATGATCTCCGACGTGCGCGCCCGCGGCGAGCCGGCCGCGGCCAACGATTCCAAGGTCTAGGTCGACCCGGATGATCGCGCCCTCCCGCTGGAGAACGCTGTCGGTCGCGGCGGCCCTGATCTTCGGCATCCTCTTCACCCTGCCGAACCTGCTGCCGCAGTCGGCCCGTGACGCCCTGCCGGGCTTCCTGCCGAAGAAGACGCTGAACTTGGGCCTCGACCTCCAGGGCGGGTCGTACCTGCTCTACGAGGTCGACACC
>CAMFHW010000347.1 GCA_945952175.1 uncultured Phenylobacterium sp.
ACCCTGCACGCCACCCTCTGGCCGGACATGCTGGTGGGCGACGATACGGTCGCCCGATGCGTGCTCAAGCTGCGCCGGGGCCTTGGCGGCGACGCCCGCCATCCGGCCTATGTGGAGACGGTCTCCAAGCGCGGATACCGGCTCGTCGGGCCGGTGCGCCCCGCCCCCATCGGGCAGGCCTCACCCGCGGCGGCCGAGACCGAGGTCCTGATCGAACGGGCCCGCGACGCCTATGGCCGCTACACGCGCCACGACAACGAGACGGCCGTCGCCCTCTATCAGCGCGCCCTCGCCATTGATCCACGCAACGCCCAGGCCCTGGCCGGCCTCGCCATGGCCGAGGTCCAGCGCGCCATACGCTGGCTCCCGGGCGCCGACGCGGCGCCGGCCCGTCTCGACGCGGCGCTCACCGATCGTCGGCTCGATCACCCGCAAGCCCGCGCCGCCCTGTCCCAGGCCCGGGCCCTGTCCGGTCGCGCGGCGGCGATCGATCCTGACGGTTCGCTCGTCCTCCAGGCCCAGGGGCTGGTGCGATCCGCGCACGGGGACCTCCAAGGGGCCGAGCAGGCCTATCGTCGGATCCTGGCGCGCCATCCCGCCGATCCGGGCGCCCTGATCAATCTCGCCGACGTGCTGAGCCTGCGCGGCCAGGCTGAACCCGCCGTGGCGCTGCTCGAACAGGCCTATGAGCGCCTCACCACCTACCACGACCTCGCCACCCAGCGCCTGGGCGCCTGGGTCGCCCCGCTCGGCGTCGAGATCGCCCGCCGCCGCCTCGACCTCGACGGCCCGGCCCAGGCCGAGGCCTGGCTCCTCAGGGTCCTGGACGACGCGCCATGCCACGAGCCCGCCGCCGAGGCTCTCGCCCGACTGCGCGAGGCCGGCATCCAGCAAGGCCCACGGGGCGCGATGGCATAATATTAAACCGAAAGGCGTACGAGTTCTCAGGCCGCACCTTGGGATTGTCCATGCCTTCGCACCCTCTTCGCGTCGCCGCGACCATTTCAGCTCTCGCCCTGGCGTCCTGCGGGATTAAGCCGAGCGAGACGGAGTTCGCCGCCGCAGCGGGACGGATCTTCGAGCAGATCGATGATGCAGACTACGAAGGCATCTATCGCGATAGCTCGGATGTCTTCACCGAGAGCCCAGAAAGCCTGGAAAGCTTCAAAGCCTATATGGCGCTCAACGCCGAGAAGCTCGGCCGCTGCCAACCTCCGAGACCGCGCAAGGCGTCGGTCACCATTGTCACCCACTACGGCATCGTGACCTACCAGGACTTTCTGCGCGACTGCGCCAGCGGCCGAGCCGACATCCAGGTGTCGACGATCCAGCGCCAGGGCCGGCCCAAGCTCATCGGCTTGCACTTCTATGGTGACGCCTTGTCTGCGCCCGAGCCCCTGAACCCCAAGCCAGACTGGATCACCGACGCCGACCTGGCGCTCCTGGAGAACCTAGGCGTCGATCCGCGCGCCGATCTGGAGGCGCGCGCCGAATATCACTGGGGTTGGCGGACGACCAAGGCGTTCACGGCCGGCGAATACCGTTGTCCAGGCGGTAGCACGATCGATATCGCCAGAAGCATCAAGGTTATACGCGCGCCGGATGGCATGGCCTGCGAGACCGCGAGCCAAGCTCGAACCGAGATCCTGAAACTCTCTGCGGATGGTTCGACCAAGCCGCTCGGCGACTAAGCGGCCCATGCGAAAGGCGCCTAATCAAAAGGGCCCGGGTTTCCCCGGGCCCTTCGCAATCCCTCAGATCGATCGGTCGATCAGTAGACGATCCCGCCGACGCCGCCGTCGAGGCTCATGACGCCGGCCACCGAGGCTTCGGTCTTTTCCTCTTCCTCGCGATAGGCGGTGTACTTCTCGACCGTGATCATGGTCAGCACCTTGATGCCGGCGCCGAAGCGGCGCAGCAGCGAGCGCTCGTTGCAGTCGCGGGCCGGCTTCTCGGGACGGCAGGTCACGGCGCCGCCGCGCGAATGGTACAGGGCCTCGTGCTTGCCGCACGTCAGGGTCTGGCCGCCGGTGAAGTCGATGCGTTCGTGGAAGTCGGCGATGGTCGCCTGCAGCCAGGTGCCGGCGATGCAGCGATAGATCTCGCCGTCATAGGCGTCGTCGATGTCGCGGTCCGGCGAGACCTGCGAGGCGGGGTGCGGAATGGTCCGGTCGTCGATGCAGACGGCCTGGATCACCACCTTCTTGATCCTAGTGCGGCTGGCCTCGTAGGCGATGCGCTTCATGCGCCGGCCGGCCTCGACGTTCAGGCCCTGGATCATGCCGTTGGCCATCGGCGGGGCGTAGCCGCCGCCCCCACCGCCACCGCCGTAATAGACGGACGATCCGGCGCCAGCCCCGGCGCTGGCGCCCGCCCGCGAGGCGGCGACCGAGACGGCGACGTTGTTGACGTTCACATGCACATTGGTGCGGTTGTTGGTCTCGCAGCAGACCGACGGCGGGGTCGGCGGCGGCGTCACGCAGCAGGGCGGGGTCGGCGGGGTGCAGTTGCACGGCGTCGGCGGCGTGGGATTGGTGCAGCACTGGGCGAAGGCGCTGGTGGCGAAACCGCCGATCATCAGCATGCCGACCGCGACCAGCAGCCCCATCAGGGTCGAACGCGTCATCATGGCTCCCGCCGCTCCTCGCAACACTGCCGTTAAGCATGCAAGAACCGCGCCGAGGCTTGGCGTTGCAGGCCTTCCGTCGACCCGTCCCGATCTGGAACGGCGGGCGCCTGGCCCGGATCTTCCTGCAAGCCCTGTGCGGCCATGTCGGGCCGTGAACAGGGTCGCCCCCCGATGTCGGTGTTCCATTCAAATACACAACGGTTGATAGACTATTGGCGCAGCCGCGGCGGCGAGGGCGGCCTGCCCACCCGCATGGCCGTCAATCCGGCCGACTTTGCCGACATCATGAGCCAGGTCTTCATCGCCGGCCGGGTGGCCACGGGCATCTATCCGCTGCGCCTGGTCGGCGGCCTGGTGGCCGAGCTGCACGGTCGCGACCTGCGCCAGCAGAACCTCGTCAGCCTGTTCCGCGAGCGCGACCGCATCGAACTGAAGGCCGCGCTGGAGACTGCGCGCCGCCGGCCCGAGCCCGTGGTCGCCACGGTCGATCTGCTGACCGAGGGCCCGGTCCTGCCGCTCGAGATCCTGTTCGCGCCGCTCGCGGCGGCGCCGGATTCGCCGGAACGCTATCTGGGCCTCTATCAGCCGCTCGGCATGGTCGCCCGCCTGCGCGGCCTGCCGGTCCGCGAGATCGCCCTGCGCGACATCATCAATCTCGGCCCCGCCAACACCGAAAGCCCCCGCCTGCGCCTCGCCACCCTCGACGGCCGCCGGATCGCCTAGGCGCGCGGCGGGTAGGCCCACCCACTCCGTCATCCTAGGCACAAGGCCTAGGATGACGGTGGTGAGCAACCAAGCGTTGGCCCTCTCCCCGCTTTTCGTGCTTCCCTCTCCGCTTAGAAGTGGGAGCCTCCCTTGCCCGGCAGTCAGGATTTCGCGGCCGACCCGCGCAACGCCAGCGCGCGCGTCTGGCTGAACGGGGCGCTGGTCCCGAAGTCGGAGGCGCGCGTCTCGATCTTCGACGCCGGCTTCGTGCTCGGCGACGGGGTCTGGGAGGGCCTGCGCCTGCACAAGGGCGCGCTGATGTTCCTCGACGCCCACCTCGACCGCCTGTTCGAGGGCGCGGCCGCCATCGGCCTCGACATCGGCATGAGCCGCGATCAGGTCTGCGACGCGCTCGCCGAACTCTTCGCCGCCAACCAGATGGAGGACGGGGTCCATATCCGGCTGATGGTCACCCGCGGCGAGAAGGCCGCGGCCAATCAGGATCCGCGCAATGCGCTGGGCAAGCCCACCGTGGTCATCGTCGCCGAGTGGAAGACGCCCAGCCCCGCCATCGTCACCCAGGGCCTGAAGCTCGCCACGGTCTCGATCCGCTGCACGCCGGCCGAGATGTTCGACATGCGACTGAACTCGCACAGCCGGCTGAACCTGATCATCGCCCTGCAGGAGGCCATCGGCAAAGGCGCCGACGAGGCCCTGATGCTCGACCCGACCGGCCACGTGGCCAGCTGCAACGCCACCAACTTCTTCTGGGTGCGCGACGGGGTGCTGCGCACCTCCAAGGGCGACTTCTGCTTCAACGGCGTCACCCGCGCCAATGTCATCCAGCTCGCCCGCGACAACGGCATCCCGCTCGCCCTGGGCGATTTCAGCCCCGAGGACCCCCGCCATGCCGACGAGGCCTTCGTCACCGGCACCTTCGGCGGCCTGACCCCGGTGCGCGAGATCGACGGCCACGTCCTGCCGGCCCAGCTGCCCGGCCCGATGACCGCCCGCCTGCGCGGGCTCTACGACGCGTTGAAGGACGCCGAAGCGGCCAGATGACCTTGCGAATCGCCATGTGGTCGGGGCCGCGCAACATCTCCACGGCCATGATGCGGTCGTTCGAGAACCGGCCGGACGCCGCCGTCGTCGACGAGCCCTTTTACGCCGCCTATCTCGCCGAGACCGGCCTCGACCACCCGATGCGCGACGAGGTGCTGGCGAGCCAGCCCACCGACTGGCAGGCCGTGGTCCGGCAGCTTTTGGGCGATGTCCCCAGGGGCCGGCCGGTCTTCTACCAGAAGCACATGCCCCACCACATGCTGCCCGACTTCGGCCTCGGCTGGATGGGTGAGCACAGGAACGCCTTCCTGATCCGCGAGCCCGCCGCGGTCCTGGCCTCCTACACGGTCAAACGCGGCGAGGTGACCCTGGCCGACATCGGCATCGAGCGGCAGCGCGACCTCTTCGAGCGCGAGGCCGACCGCCTGGGCAAGGCCCCGCCGGTGGTCGAGGGCCGCGATGTGCTCGCCGATCCACGCGGCACGCTTGGCCGCCTCTGCTCGGCGCTCGACCTGCACTTCGACGACGCCATGTTGGCGTGGCCGGCCGGCCAGCGCGACAGCGACGGCGTCTGGGCTCCGGCCTGGTACGACGCCGTCGAGCGCTCCACCGC
>CAMFHW010000348.1 GCA_945952175.1 uncultured Phenylobacterium sp.
CACCCTCGAGGAGCTGGACGCCTGGATGGGGACGATCAATTCGACCCTGCCGGCCGACGCACCGCCCTGGGCGATCAACATCATGGTCCATCGCTCCTACGCCCGCTGGGAGGAGGAGCTGGAACTGGTGCTGAAGCACAGGCCGCCGATCGTGATCACCGCGCTCGGCAGCCCCGTGGCCGTGGTCCAGGCGATCCAGGCCTATGGCGGCCTGGTCTATGCCGACGTCAATTCGCTGACCTACGCCCGGAAGGCCGCGGCGACCGGGGTGGACGGCCTGATCCTGGTGGCTTCCGGCGCGGGCGGACACACCGGGCCGCTCTCGGGCTTCGCCTTCGCACCGGCGGTGCGCGAGTGGTTCGACGGCACGATCGTGCTGGGCGGCGGGATCGGGACCGGCCGCGCGATCCGCGCGGCGCGGATGCTGGGGGCGGACCTGGCCTATCTGGGCACCCGGCTGATCGCCTGCGCCGAGAGCCTGGCCGCGCCCGCCTACAAGCAGATGCTGATCGAGGCGACGGCCGAGGACGTCGTCACCTCCGCCGCCCTGACCGGCATTCCCGCCAACTGGCTGAAGGGCAGCCTGTTGGCCGCCGGCTATGACTCCGAGGGCATGAAGGCCAAGGCGGAGATCAATCTCGGCCGGCCCGAGGACGCCGCCAAGCGTTGGCGCGACGTCTGGTCGGCAGGCCATGGCGCGGGCCAGGTGAAGGCGATCGAGCCCCTGGAGCAGATCGTCGATGAGATGGCGCAGGACTATGCGCTGGCGGGCGAGGCGGGGTGAGCCTCGGGCCCGGCCTTGACAAGGCGGGCGGCTGACCGAAGGGTCCGCGCGCGATCCCGAGGCGATATGGCCGAACCTGAACTTCCCGCAGACCCGAAGCCGGCCACCCAGCTCGTCCAGGCCAATTCCGCGACGCGCGCGCTCAACATCCTGGGCGACCGCTGGACGCTGATGATCCTGTACCTGGCCTTCCAGCGGGTGCGGCGGTTCGACGAGTTCCAGGGCCGCATCGGTCTGGCCCGAAGCCTGCTGATCGACCGCCTGCGCCGGCTGAGCACGGTCGGGATCTTCAAGAAGGTCCGCTACCAGGAGCGGCCGGTGCGCGAGGAGTACCACCTCTCGCAGATGGGCCTCGACCTCTACAGCCTGGCCCTGATGATCATCCGCTGGGAGAAGCGCTGGTTCTTCGATCCGGCCAATCCCGCCCACCGCCTGACCCACAACGCCTGTGGCAAGGAATTCACGCCGGAGTTCCGCTGCCGCCATTGCGGCGAGCTGGTGAGCCCGCGCGACGTCTATGTGGAGGAGGGGCCCGGCGCGGGCTTCGAGCCCTCGCCGCCGCCGCGCACCCAGCGTCGTTCCATCGTGCCGGCCGACAACCTGAACCAGGGCAATCCGATCCTGGACCGGGCGTTCCAGGTCCTGGGCGACCGCTGGACCAGCCATGTGATCGCCTCGGCCTTCATGGGGCGGCGGCGGTTCAACGACTTCCAGGCGGCGCTGGGCGTGGCGCCCAACATCCTGTCGGATCGCCTGACCCGGCTGGTGGACCTGGGGGTGCTGCGGCGGGAGCTCTACCAGCAGCGGCCGGAGCGCTGGGAGTACCGGCTGACCGACGAGGGCCGCGACCTCTATCCGCTGATCGCCGAGCTGAACCGCTGGGGCGACCGCTGGCTGGCTGGCGACAAGGGCCCGCCGCTGATCACCTATCACCGCACCTGCGGCCACGTGCTGGAGGCCAAGATCACCTGCGACCAGTGCCACGAGGAGGTCACGGCCTTCACCGTGACCCAGGCCTAGAGGCTGAGCCCAACCGCTCATCCCGGCGAATGCCGGGACCCAGATCATATGACGCGATGGTTGGCCGGTCTTGGTGCGGACCCGCGGCCAATCGGCATGCCCAGAACCATTCGATCTGGATCCCGGCATTCGCCGGGACGAGCGGAGATGGAATGGCTACTTCGCCACCGGGCGGTTCAGCATCTCGGTGACTTCGGCGGACATCGGCTCGCCAGCCTTCATGGCCAGGCTGATGCGGCCGTCGAAATATTCCCGCCACTCGTGGATCAGGAGGCCGCGGAATTCGAGGCTGCCGGCATAGGGGATGGCCACGTGCTGGCCGGTGGTCAGCCAGAACTCGTCGACGCCTTCCATGAACAGCCGGTTCTCGTTTTCGGCGTGGTCGAAGATGCGCCACTTGTTGGTCTTGATGATCGGGGCCATGCCCTCCAGCGCCTTGCGCATGGCGGCCTTGCCACGGATGGCGGGCGCGTAGCCCGAGGAGTTGCGCCAGACGATGTCGTCGGTGACGTGGGCGAGCACGCCGTCGATGTCCTGGTGATGCCAGGCTTCGATCACGGCCATCAGCACGGGGTAGAGGCGAGGCATCGGGGTCTCCCTGGCTTGGACCAGATTGGGGGCGAAGGCGGGGCTGGCGGCGAGGGCGCCGGCGGCGGCCAGGATGGCGCGGCGGTCGAGGCTCACGACGCCACCGGCCGGTCGAGCAGTTCGAGGACCTGCTTGCTGAGGGCTTCGCCGGCCTTGTGCTGGGCGCCGACGCCCAGGTCCACATAGTCGCGCCAGCCGCAGATCAGGTCGCCGCGAAAGTCGAGCACGCCGGCATAGGGGGTGGCGACGCGACGGCCTTCCGGCGAGCGGTATTCGTCGACGCCCTCGATGAACAGGCGGTCGCCGGTCTCGGCGTAGGAGAAGATGCGCCACTCGATCTGGTGCATGTCGGCCTGGAAGCGGGTGAGCAGCTTGGCGGCGGCGGCCTTGCCGCGCACGGGCGGGAGGGCGGCGGCGGCGTAGTGCCAGACGATGTCGTCGGTCAGGAACGAGAGCACCCGCTCGGCGTCCTTGGCCTGCCAGGCCGCGATGACCTTCTGGAGGATCTCGTAGCGCTGGCCCATTCGGATCTCTTGGAACTCGGGGGAAAAGACCGGGCGGCGCAAGGCCGCCCGGCTGTAGGGAGGACGTAGGGTTAGAAGGCCGCGGACAGCTCGACGCCGTAGGTGCGCGGCGCACCGAACGACGACATCTCCTCCTGGAAGAAGGCGATGATGTTGGTGCGATAGAGCGTGTCGCCGAGGTTCTTGCCGTAGGCGGAGATGCTCCAACGCTTGTCTTCGGACTGCAGGGTGACGCGGGCGTCGGTGGTGCCGTAGGCCTTTTCCCAGGTGGTGTTCTCGGGCGCCCACGGCATCTTGCCCTGCCAGCGATAGCTGACGCGGGCGGACAGGGCGTCCTCCCACAGGCCGGCGTCGGTGGTGACCTCGGCGCCGATGGCGCCCTGGTACTTCGGCGTCCGCTGCATCCAGTGGCCGGAATTGTTCACGCCGGCGAAGATGAAGGTGTCGTACTTCGGATCGACATAGCTGCCGCTGGCCCAGCCGTGGAACCACTTGGTGGGGGCCCACTGCAGATCGGTCTCGATGCCCTTGATCGTCGCGCCGGGGGCGTTGCTGATCACGTTGCAGAGGCAGGAGGCCAGGGTCTGCTGCACCTGGAGCTGCTTGTACTTCATGTAGAAGACGGCGGTGTTCCAGCGCACCGTCCGGTCGAACAGCTCGGTCTTGTAGCCGACCTCGTAGTTGGTGACCGTCTCGGGGTTGTAGGCCAGGGCCGCGGCGACGGCGTTGGAGGCGTCGTTCTGGAAGCCGCCGCCCTTGAAGCCGACCGAGACCGTGGCATAGGCCATGTTCAGGTCGTCCGGCGTCCAGCGCAGGGTCGCCTGGGGCGTCAGCTTGCTCCAGCTCTTGCCGTAGGGCGTGCCGAAATTGGTGGTCAGCGGCGTCAAGGGCGCCGTGTCCAGCGGGTTCAGCTTGTCGCCGGTGGCGATGATCTGGCCGGCCTGGTAGCCCCACTTCTTGTCGTGGGTGTAGCGGGCGCCGACCTCGAGCTTCAGGGCGTCGGTGAACTTCCAGCCGACCTGGGCGAAGGCCGCCATGTCCTGGTTGTGGCCGCGGTCGTCCCAATGGGATTCGCCCGACAGGGTCGGCAGGACGGTGGATTCACCCCAGAAGCGGTTGAACTGGTGGACGCCGCTGCGCTGGTAGTAGGCGCCGACGATCCAGTCGAAGCGGCCTTCCGAGGTCGAGGCCAGGCGCAGTTCCTGCGAGAACTGGTTCACCTGCTCGATGAAGTTCACCGGCTCGGCGAACAGCAGGGGCGCCGCGACGCCGAAGCCGTTCGTCGGGCCGAGGCCCGTCTGATCGTAGAGCGTGAAGGAGTGGTTGCGGCGGAAACCGGTGACGCTCGATAGCCGGATCCCGTCGGTCACGTCCTTCTCGACGTGCAGGATGGCGTTGAAGGTCTCGTGGCGCGCGCCCTGCGGCGTGGGCGAGGTGTCGCCCTTGAACAGCGGCCAGACCGGCAGGCTCTCGCGCACGTCCAGCGGATGGCCGAGGATGCTCGCGATCAGCAGGCGGGTGCCGGACCACGGCGTGAAGCTGGCCGGCAAGGTCGGGCTCTTGATGCCGACGCGGTTGACCCCGTCGTTGCTGTCCTTGGAATAGTCCATGTTCAGGTTCGCCCGCAGGTCGGAGTCCTTGGGCTGGTAGGCGAACTGGAGCCGCGCCTGGGTCGAGTCGAGGTTCTCGACGTCGACATTGTGTAGGATGTCGCGAGCGTAGCCGGAGTGGTTGATCGTCTGGAACGACAGGCGCGCGGCGATCTCGTCGGTCAGGGCGCCGGTGACGTAGCCGTTGGTCTGGCGCAGGTCGTAATTGCCCAGAGACAGGGTGAACTTGCCCGATCGCTCGAAGCTCGGGGCGTTGCTGATGATGTTCACCGCGCCGCCGGCGACGTTCTTGCCGAGCAGCACGCCCTGCGGGCCGCGCACGACCTCGACGCGGGCGATGTCGTAGAAGGCCGAGTTCAGGTTGCCCGAGCGGCCCACATAGACGTCGTCCACGAAGGTCGAGACCGACTGGTCGGCGGTGGGCGAGGAGAGGCGGGTGTTCACCACGCCGCGGATGTTGATCTCGTTCGACT
>CAMFHW010000349.1 GCA_945952175.1 uncultured Phenylobacterium sp.
GAGTTCGCCTTCTTGATGGCGCCCGGGAACGGCAGGTCCGCCGGAGCCGCCGACTTCACCGCGTCGCGGATCTTGACGAACGAGCCTTCGGTGCCGGGCACGGAGCCCTTCACCAGGATCAGGCCGCGCTCGGCGTCGACGCGCCAGACGGTGACGTTGAGGGTGGTGACGGTTTCCTGGCCGAGGTGGCCGGCCATCTTCTTGTTCTTGAAGGTCTTGCCGGGGTCCTGACGGTTACCCGTCGAACCGTGGGCCCGGTGGGAGACCGACACGCCGTGGGTGGCGCGCATCCCGCCGAAGTTCCAGCGCTTCATGGCGCCGGCGAAGCCCTTACCGACCGTGGTCCCCGTCACGTCGACCTTCTGGCCGGCGACGAAGTGGTCGGCGGTGAACTCCGAACCGACCTCGATCAGGTTGTCCGCCGAGACGCGGAATTCCGCGACCTCCTGGCGGGGCTCGACCTCGGCCTTCGCGAAGTGGCCACGGAGCGCCTTGGTGGTGTTCTTCGCCTTCTTCACGCCGGCGCCGAGCTGGAGGGCTACATAGCCATCCTTCTCCGCGGTGCGCTGGGCGGTCACGGCGCAGCCTTCGAGGCTGAGCACGGTCACGGGCACGTGGGCGCCGGCTTCATCGAAGAAGCGCGCCATGCCCATTTTCTTGGCGATCAATCCGGTACGCATCGACCGATCCCCTTAGAGCTTGATCTCGACGTCCACGCCGGCGGACAGGTCGAGCTTCATCAGCGCGTCCACGGTCTGCGGGGTGGGGTCGACGATATCGAGCACGCGCTTGTGCGTGCGGATTTCGAACTGCTCGCGCGACTTCTTGTCGATGTGCGGCGAACGGTTGACGGTGAATTTTTCGATCTGCGTCGGCAGGGGGATCGGCCCCCGGACGGTCGCGCCGGTGCGCTTGGCCGTGTTGACGATCTCGCGTGTGGAATGGTCCAGCACGCGGTGATCGAAGGCCTTGAGCCGGATGCGGATGTTCTGACGATCCATATCGCTCTTCAGTTTCCCCTACAGACGGCGGGCGTCCGCGTGACTTTGACCATTTCAAAGACCAACTCGTGCGCCCCTTTTGGGGAGACGCGCGTACGCGAAAGTCCGCAAAAACGAATTATGACCCAGGCGAGCCTTCGCATGGGTCCTGCCCCGATCCCTTGATTTCTCTCGGTTTCAGGTCGTTCCGCGAACCGCGTCTGCGTTCCAAATCACTTCGGAGCGCACAGCCGGTCCAACAGGAGGCGCGTCTATACGTGTGCGACTCGGACTCGTCAAGGGCGACTAGGGGCGGTTTCGAGCGCCCGCCCCTGCCCCGCGGCCTAGCCGATCGTCACGCTGCCGGAGCCGATGATCGCCTTGGAGACCTGGCCGGTCACGTTCTTGACCCGCACGTCGCCCGAGCCGGCGATCCGCGCGCGCAGGTTCTCCGCAGTGCCGCCCATGCTCACATCGCCCGAGCCCGCGATCGAGACCACGATGTCGGTCGCGCGGCCGCCGGCGATCTTCACGTCGCCCGAACCGGCCATCTTCACGTCCAGCGAGCCGGCGATCGACACGGTGTCGATATTGCCCGAGCCGGCCACTTCCACGGTCATCGGGCCAGACACCGGACCGGTGCGCACGTCGCCCGAGCCGGCCACCCGCAGGATAGCCTCGCCGGAGCTGCCGGTGTTGGTGTCGCCGGAGCCGGCCTGATTGATCTTCATCTTCCCGGCCACGTTGGCGACCGTCCAGTCGCCGCAGCCGGCGTTGGCGAGATCCAGGCTGGCGGACTTGCCCACCGCGCCGAACACCGCGCCGCCGGCGCCGACCTTCACCTCCTTGGGCGTGCGGATCACGATCTGGGGCATGTCGTCATAGGCCACGTCGCCCACGTTCGAGACCCGCACCCGCACCCGGCCGCCCTCGGCGTGGCAGCTGCGGATCCGCCGCCCAAGATTGCCGTCGACGATCGTGCGATCGCCCTGGGTCCGGACCGTGATCGGCAGGCTGGGATTGGTGGTGAGCATCTCCACCTTGATGTCGGAGCGCGCCTCGGGGATCACCACGACGCGGGCCACCGCATCCTTGACCTCGACCGAAGCGGCGTGGGCGGCGCCAGCGGCCAGGGTCAGGCCCATCGCGGCGACTGCAGTCAGAAGACGCATCCGTCTCCTCCTTGTTGAACAACCTTGGACCGGAAGCTAGCCGCGGCGCCCCGGCGAGACACTTTAATTCGAGGTCATGACACAGGTGTCATTTCCAGCCGGCCTCGAAGGCCTTGAGCAGGCGCTCGTGCCGCCACTGCTCGCGCGCCTTGTCGCTCCGGGCCACCAGGTCGGCGCAGGCGCCGGGCTTCGGCGCGGCCGCCCCGATCTGCCCAGCGCACGCCCCGGCCGGCTTCCTATAGACGCCGGGATCGTCCCACAGCCCCACCCCGCTCAGGAACGAGAAGGCGATCGCGTTGCGGGCCGACCGCTTCAGGTCGCCATAGGTCGCCCCCGCCTCCACCGCGCGGCCGTATTCGCGCGACAGGTCGATCCGCAGGATGCCGGCGTCGTCGGTCGACAGGCTGGTCGGCACGCGCCGCGCCCGCAGCCAGGCATAGGGATGGTCCTTGGGGTCGACCTCCAGGATCGCGGCGTTGGACGACAGGTTCACCTCCACCAGCACGCCCTTGGCCGCCATCTCCGCGGCCAGGGCCTCGGCCCCGTCCTCGCCGGCGATGTCCGTGGCGTGACCGATCCGCCGCGCGCCCGCCACCCGCACCGCCTCGGCCACGTGGTCGGCGAGCTCCGCCGGCGTCGCGTACTTGGCCGTAAGCTCTCCGGCGTGCAGCGCCACCGGGATCCTGCGCCCGTGGTCGGTGAGGAAGTCCACCATGCGCATGTGCAGGCGGTAATTGGCGATCGAGGCCGGATTGTCCTCCGGCGCGACCAGCTGCAGGCCGACCCAGCGCCTGTCGGCGGCCACCAGGGCCACGGCGAACTGGATCTGGGCGAAGGTCTGCTCCGGCGGGATTATCCGGTTGGCCGAGAACAGGTAGCGCACGGTGACCTGGCAGCCGGGCGCGGCCTCC
Source organism: uncultured Phenylobacterium sp. (assembly GCA_945952175.1). Taxonomy (GTDB): domain Bacteria; phylum Pseudomonadota; class Alphaproteobacteria; order Caulobacterales; family Caulobacteraceae; genus Phenylobacterium. The sequence continues at coordinate 3,064 of CAMFHW010000349.1, forward strand.
GGCGTCCCGCATTTCATCACCGCCCGCGCTCGCGCCTCCAGGGCGTCGGTCTCGGCGATCGCCGCGGGGACCAGGGCCTCGAGCCCCGCCGCGGTGAGCGCGGCCTTCTGCGCCGCGAAGTCGCCGCCCTTCCAGCCCGCCTTCACGCCCGCGAACCGCACCGCGACGCCCTGGGCCCCGATCATCGCCTCCAGATAGAAGGTGTTCTGCCGCGCCAGCCCGTTCAGCACCTCGGCCAGGGAGTCACCGTCCCGCTTCGCGCCGGCGAGGCCGAACCTCTGGAAGGCGGTGAAGAACTGGTCGTGGCCGGAGCGGTCGCGGAACCCCGGATGGCGTACCGACAGGCTATCCAGCATGGCCTGGCGCAGGGTCTCGTCGATCGCCACGCTCGCCGCGGGTTTCCGGGTGTCGCCGGCCTGGCACGGCGGCGCGAACGCCAGGGCCTGGGTGTCGATGCACAGCCCGTCCTGCGCCGCCCAGTCCAGCCAGGTCTCGCCGAAGATCGCGCCGGAGATGTGGTTGTGCAGCTCGCCGCCCTTGGGCATGGCCTTGGCGAAGGCCGCCCGCTCCGCCGGGCTCATCCGCGCCAGGTCCGGTTCGGCCGCTCGCGCCCCAAGGGCCAGGGTCGTGAGGGCGAGCCCCAGCAAGCCGCCGACGAATCTCCAGCCCATGGTCGCCTCCCGTAACGGCAAGCGGCCCGAGGCCCGGTGTGGAGTCAAGCCATGGCTGAACCTCCAGCCTAGGCCCGGCGCACGCCCCCCGAAAGTTAAGGATCGGAGATTTGACAGCGCGCGCGGGCGGACCGCGACTGGGCGCGGGATCCGGGGACCTCGCCATGCGCCACGCCGCTTTCGCCACGCTCTTCGCCCTCGCCGCCACGCCAGTCCTGGCCCAGACGCCGGCCGAGCAGGTCCAGCCCGTCGCCCCCGGCGTGTGGATGATCGCCTCGGCCTTCCCGCCCCATCGCCAGCCGGACGGAACGACTGTCATCTTCCGTGCGCCCAGGGGTCTGGTGGTGATGGACACCGGACGCCACGCCTGGCGCCGCCAGACCATCCTCGACTTCGCCAAGGCCCAGCGGCGGCCGATCGTCGCCATCGTCAACAGCCACTGGCACCTGGACCATGTCAGCGGAGACCCGGCCCTCAAGGCCGCCTATCCCGGGGCCAAACTCTATGCCAGCCGCGCCATCGACGAGGCCCTGACCGGCTTCCTGGCCAGGAGCGCGGCCGAGGCGGAGCCCTATCTCGCCCCTGGCAAGCTGCCGCCAGAGACCCAGGAGGACATCCGGGGCGACATCGCCACCACGGCCAACGGCGCCACCCTGAAGCCCGACATCGCCATCGAAGGCTCCGGCGTCCGCGATCTCGGCGGCCTGCGCCTGGCCGTGAACCTGGCGCCCGACGCCGCCACCGCCGGCGACGTCTGGCTCTACGATCCGAAGACCAGGGTCGCCGCGGTGGGCGACCTCGTCACCCTCCCCGCCCCCTTCCTGGACACGGCCTGTCCGAAGGGCTGGGCCGCGGCCCTGGACCAGGTGGCGGCCACGCCGTTCACGACCCTGATCCCCGGCCACGGCGCGCCGATGAGCCGGATACAATTCCACCTCTATCGGGCCGCGTTCAATGAGGTCGTGGCCTGCGCCGCCTCGTCCCGCGACAAGGCCGACTGCGCCGCCGCCTGGACCAAGGCCGTCACTCCGCTGCTCGGGGACGATGCCGCCATGGCGAAGCGGGCCCAAGGCATGACCGAATACTACGTGGCGGACGTCCTGCGCGCCCACGGCGGCAAGAGCGCCTATTGCAAGACGGGCTGAAGCCGCCTCGCGAGCGCGCGCCGTGCGCGGCGCAGGGCTCGCCTCCAGATTGGCAGGGTCGGACCACGGGTCAGGACGATCGTGGCCTCCAGCATCATCCGGCGCTTGATTGTCGGCG
>CAMFHW010000350.1 GCA_945952175.1 uncultured Phenylobacterium sp.
GACATAGAGCGTGCTGTCGCCGACCCGGAAGGCGCGACGCTCCTCCGAGGTCGGATGCAGGGTATGGCTCTGCTCCGCGAAGGCCTGGGCCGCGCCCTTCCCGCCCGCCGGCTCGATATCGACCAGAAGCACGCGCCGCGCGCCGCCCGCGGCGGCGATCACCGCCAGGTCGCGCGCGAGGCTCGAAACCCCTTCGCCGTCGTGGGACGCCACCAGCTGCATCACCCGGCCGCGCTCCTTGGGCAGGGACGACACCAGCCGCAACAGCAGCCGACCCTCGTCCACGCCCAGATAGGCGGGCGCCAGGCGGCCCGGCGTGGCCAGAACCTTGGCCTTCATCGGCGCGGCGGCCAGGACCGGGATGGAAAGCTTGTCCTCCACGTCGCCGGGCGTGACCATGACCTCGGAGGTCGCCTGGGACAGGACGACGGTGGCGAAGGCCGCCGCGACCCCGACCGCCACCCCGATCATCAACAGGATCAGGCGGCCCGTGCGTCCCTTGGCCGGCGGCTCGGCCGGCTGCACGATCTTGATATTGGCCCGCGACTTGGCGATGGCGTTGTCGACCTCGGCCCCCGCCGTGGTCCGCGCCAGCTCGTCATAGGCGCCCTCGGCGATGGTCCGCTGGCGGACGAGTTCGCGGTACTGCGGCCCGATGCGCACCAGTTCGGCCAGGCGCCTGGTGGTCTGGTCCAGCGAGACCTGCAGCGCGCGGCGGCCGTTCCGCAGGCCGGCGACGTCGCCCTGGGCATCGGCCAGTTCGGTGTCGATCTGCTGGTGCACGGGATTGACCCCGCGGCGCTCCACCGAGACCTGCTGGGTCGGCGCCTGGCGGATCTGGGCCTGGACGCTGGCGATACGCTGGTCGAGGTCGGCGACCAGGGGATAGCCGTCCTGGTACTTCTCGGCGGCCTCGCGGCGCTGGGCCTGCAGGGCCACCAGGTTCTGGGTCAGGGCGTCGAGCTGGGTCGACCGACCATGGTCGGTCGAGACCTGCACCTCGCGCGGGGTCGAGCCCTTGATGGCCGCCAGCTGCGAGGCGCGCGCCGAGCGGGTGGCGATCTGCTGGTCCACGGCCTGGATCTGGGCCTGCAAGGCCGACTGCTGGCCCTGGACCGCGTTGAACTCCTGGGCGTAGTCGCCGAAGCCGTAGCGGGTGGAGAAGTCGGCGATCTGGCTCTCGACGCCGGCCAGCTTTTGGCCGAGGGCGTCGCGCTGGGCCTTGGCCTGGCCGCCGCCGTCGCGGTTGAACACCTCGATGCGCCGGGCGAGATAGAGCTCGACCAAGGTGTTCAGCACCTCCGCGGCCACCTTCGGATCCCGCGCCCGGAAGGTCAGCTCGACCACGTTCGAGGTCGGGATGTTGTTGGCCGTGAAGTCCTTCTCGAACGCGTCGACCGCCAGCTCCATGCCTTTGGGCTGCTTGGCGAGGTCGGGATAGACCCGCGCCAGGCCCACCTTGGCCAGCGTCGCCTCGCGCAGGCTGCGCGTACCGAGGATCTCCATCTCGGCATGGACGATCTGCGGCCGGTCGAACACCTGGGCCGAGGACGGATCGGCCGTGGTCTTGAAGACGTACTCCCCGCCCAGCAGGATCAGGAGGCGGGTCTGGGCGGTGTAGGCCGTATGCGCCAGCAGCGCCGCGACGAAGGCCAGCATCACCGGAATCAGGAAGGCGATCAGGGCGCGGCGCTTGTAATAGAAGACCGGGGTCAGCAGTTCGCGGAACGTGATCGGAGCATGGATGCGCCGCTTCGGCGCCTCCGCGGCGTACGACGTTTGATCGATAACCGCGGTGCTCATGAAACGCTGGACGAGGCGGGTGACGGCGCCTGGCGCCTGGCGGTCGGGTTCAGCTTCGTAGTTACTCCGCTGTCCTTAACAAAAGGCTGCGCGAACCCTTTGCTAACCATGGTCTGGCATGTGTCTGGAAGCTTCCGGGCGCGGCCTTTCAGCCGAGCGCCGGACTTCGTCTTGTGGGGCTCGAGATGCCGGTCCGCGGTTGGTCCATCCTGGTTCTGGCGATGAGCCTCGCCGCCTGTTCCGGCGACCCGGACCTGCCGCGCTCCTATCACCAGCCGGGCTACTTCTCGGGCGGCCGCCCGCCGCCACGTGAAGCCGCCCCGCAGGTCGCGATCGCGCCGGCGCCGCCCTCTTCGCCCCAGCCCTACCCGTCCCCGCCGCGCCAGGCCTATGCGCCGCCGCCCTATCGGCCGGAGATGGTTCCCGATCCGGGCGGCCCGCCCGCCACGCGCTTCGCCGACTGGACGGACGACGACTACCGCTACCGCATCGGCCCGGGCGACGAGCTCGCCCTGCGCTTCCTGCTCAATCCGGATATGAACGGCCCCGTCATCGTCGGCCCGGACGGCCGCGCGGTGACGCCGCTGGCCGGCGCGATCCGCGTCGCCGACCTGACCACCGACCAGGCCAACGCCTCGCTGACCCAGGCCTATGGCCGGATCCTCCGCAAGCCGCAGGTCGAGGTGCTGATCACCGCCTATGGCTCGTCGCAGATCTATGTCGGCGGCGAGGTTCGCAATCCCGGCGCCCTGCCGATCAAGGGCCAGCTGACCCCCGCCCAGGCGGTGATGGCCGCCGGTGGCCTGATGCCCACCGCGCGCACCGGCCGCGTCCTGGTGATCCGCCAGCGCCGCGACGGCCAGCTCCTGATGAAGGACGTCGACCTCAAGGCCTATCTGACCAAGGGCCAGGGCGACACGGGCTTCGCCGTCCTGCCCGGCGACCTGGTCTTCGTGCCGCGCAGCAAGATCGCCGAGGTCGACCTCTTCGTGCAGCAGTATATCGAGGGCGTCCTGCCGTTCAGCCGGGGCGTCAGCTACAACCTCAACGACCGCAAGCCCTACTGAGCCCCCGCCCTTGTCCCGCTACCTGACCGCGGTGATCGAGCAGGCGCTGTGGTCGCTGCTGAACCTCGGCGTCAACCTGCTGCTGATCCGGATCACCGCGCCGGACGAGTACGGCGCCTTCGCCTTCTGGGCCAATGTGGCCTTCATGCTGGCCAGCCTGCAGAACGCGGTCACTGTCACCCATATGCTGGTCCTGCCGCCGGGCAGCGGCCTGTCGACGGAGCGCCTGCCGGTCGAGCGGCTGATGCACGCGGTCACCGTGGTGTTCCTGGCGCTGATCGCGCTCGCGGTCCTGGGGGTCGCCGTCGGCCTCAAGGCGACGGGCCAGGAACTGGGCGAGCCCGCGGCCGCCCTCTTCGTGCCCGCCTTCCTGCTGCAGCAGTATTTCCGCACCCTGGCCTTCGCGCGGGGCAGCCCCACGACGGCGCTGGCCCAGACCGGGGTGCTGCTGGCCCTGTCGGTCGCCTTCGTCGCGCTCGGCGAGATGCTGCTGCATCCGTTGTCGGCCAACGAGATCCTGCTGCTGCTGGGCTCGGCCTACGCCCTGGTGGGCCTGGGTGGCGGCCGCATCGCCACACGCGGCCAGGGCGTGCGTGTCACTCTGGGCGAGTTGAAGGGCTTCCGCGCCTATCTGTCCCAGTCGGGCTGGCTGTTCCTGGGCGTGACCACCACCGAGGTCCTGACCCGCTTCTACGCCTTCCTGGTCGCCGGCTGGTTCGGGGCGGCAGCCTTGGCCTCGCTCTCGGCCACCCAGCTCCTCCTGCGCCCCGTGCCCCTGCTCGGCACGGCCTGGAGCTCGGTCGCCCGCAACGACCTGGTGCGACGCAAGGACGCCGGCGACTGGGGCGGCTTCCAACGGATGGTGCTCGTCGCCCTGGCCGGCGGCCTGGTGGTCGCGGCGGTGTGGTCGGGTCTGATGCACGTCGCCTGGCCGCTGGTGGCGACCCACCTCTACAAGGGCAAGTATGCGGGCGACGGCTGGATGGTGGCCCTGTGGGGCGTCTCGGCCGCGCTCAGCCTGGCCCAGACGGTGATCAGCGTGCCGCTGCAGGTGCTGCGCGCCTTCAAGGGCCTGGCCATCGCCAACACCATCGCCTCCGTCGCGGCGGCCGCCGCCATGATCGGGGCCATGCGTCTGTGGGGCTATGGCGGGGCGATCGGCGGCACGGCGGCCGGCCAGGTGGTCGAGGTGACCCTGATGGCCGGCCTGCTGTGGGTGCTTATCGGCCGGAGCCGAAATCCGGTGCGTTGAGGCCGCCGGCGCGGACCCGGTCCGGCCAGCGCAGGTCCACGTCCGTGCCGATCAGCAGGATCAGGGTCCCGAAGGTCGCGTTGGCCGTGAAGTAGCTGCTCTCGGTGATGTTGTGCACGAAGAACAGCAGCGGGAAGAGCCCGAGATAGAGGCTGTAGGTCAGGGCCTCGCGGTTGATCTGCGCAGGCGAGATCTGGGCCAGGCGGACCATGCCGAGCGAGCGCCAGATCCAGCGCGACAACAGAAAGAGGCTGCCGACCAGACCGGGCACGCCGGTAGTGACGGCCAGGTCGATATAGCCGTTGTGCGCCTCGTTGGTGAACGCCTCGGGCTTGGCGAACCACAGGTCGGTCTGCAGGCTGGGCTGGACGGCCGGATCGACGTCCCAGAAGGAGCCGAAACCCACCCCGGTCCAGGGATGCTGCGCGAAGACGCCGAGCGCGAAGGCCCAGACATCGGTGCGCTGGGTGAAGGTCACGTTGCGGATCGGGGCCAGGGGGTCGAGGTTTTCGGCGAAGCACCAGCCGAACCAGCCGAGCGCCAGGGCGCCGATCCCGGCGAGCGACGCCGCGGCCAGAGACCAGATCAGCGAGGCCCGCTGGCGCAGGATCAGGGCCAGGATCGGGGTGGCGGCCGCGGCCACCAGGAAGATCGCCAGGCTGGTCTTGGACTTCGACGCCACCAGCATCACGAAGGCCGCCGCCAGCACGCCGCCCCAGAACAGGCGGCCCAGGAACGTCTTCTGGGTCAGCAGATAGGCCCCGGTGATCAGGCCGCACAGCATCATGGCCG
>CAMFHW010000351.1 GCA_945952175.1 uncultured Phenylobacterium sp.
CGACCGGATAGCGTGCGCCGTGGTGACGCTGCCGCGACGTTCCTGGCCTGCGCCCTTCCGGCGTGAGCGCTCAGCCAGGCCGGGTTCCCCGCGCTCCGGCGTCCGGTCCTAGCTACGACGGGTAGCTGACCGCCATCCCCGCGCGGACATCCTGCTGGACGCCATATTGCGGGAAGGGATAGCGGAAGCCGTTCTTGGAAAGCGCCTTCATGCCCTCGATGGCCTTGACCAGGTGTTCGGGCGGCGTGGCCATCAGCATCTCGTCGTCCAGGACGCCGCCATAGCGGCGCTCGGCGAAGCAGGGGATCGAGAGGCTGGGCTCGCGCCGGGACAGCGCACGCCCCCAGCTGTCGGCGCAGGCGCTCTCGCCGACCACGCTCCAGTCGAAGCGCTTGTAGCCGGCCCACTGCAGCCCGTTGATGAAATAGATCATTGCGCCGGGGGTGGCGTAGAACAGGACGATGTCCGGCGGATCGAGCTTGCCCGTCGAGAGGGGGCCGACGGCCAACGCCTCGTAGCGACCGTCCGGCACGCAGTTCATCGCGGCCTGGTGGGCGGCCGCGTCCTCCTCGGTGGAGAACCAGACTCCCGCCATGTGCTGGCCAGATCGCCAGGCGTCGGTCTTGGCTCCGCCCAATCCGACCACGGCGCGGCACTGGGCGCCCACGAGGTCTTCGGCGGTCACACCCACCGTCCAGCCGAGGCGCGAGGCCTGGCCGACCACCTGATCCAGGGTATGAACCGCCGTGGGGCGGCGGATGCGCGCGATCGCTTCCATATCGTCGCGGCGCTCGAACATCTTCATGGCGAACGGGATCGAGCGCAGCTTGAGCAGGCGGTCCAGCTCGCCGACGATGGCGGGCCAATCCTGGGGCGTGGTGTCGTCAGTCATCGGCGTTTCTCCCTGGACGCAGCTTAGCGGAGTCTCCGAGGCCCGCGAGCCACCGAAGCGTCCCAGCGTCGGCGGCCGTTCCGGATCAGAAGCGCTGGAGATCCCGTCCGGCCACCACCGGGCCGTGGAAGACCTGGCGGACCTGTTCGGCGAGGGCGGCGCCGTCGGCCTCCTGTCCGCGGGCGAAACCATAGTGGCTCAGCACCACCATCTTCACGCCTGCGCGCTTGGCGAGCTCGCCGACCGCGGCCGGCGAAAGGTGTTCCTGTTCCATGTGGGCGACCGCAGCCTGGATCTCGGCCTCCGAGGTCGCCTTGCGGCTTCTCAGCTCCGCCACCACGGCCGGAACGTCGATGATCTCGCTCACCAGGATATCGGCGCCCTTGGCGAGATCCGCGACCGCCTCGCTGGGGCCGGTGTCGCCGGTGAAGACGACCACCTTGCCCGGCGTCTCGAACCGATAGGAATACGACCTCAGCGGGCCAAAGCGGTATCGACGATCCGCCTGGGTCGCATAGTGCGAGTTCTCCACCGCCAGCACGCGCAGGTTCTCGTCGGTGTAGACGACCTGGGGGCTGGTCACGTCGAGATCGTGACCGTGCGCGGCGTCATGCATCGAGACGTGCCCGGGCAGCAGCGGCGCGAAGATCGCTTCCGGGGCGGCATAGGCGTTCACCGCGCCCTCGACCAGCGCCTTCGTCCCCGGCGGCCCATAGATCGCGACCGGGGCATGGCGCGGGCTGATCCAGTTGAAGGCGAGCAGGGCGCCCAGCCCGGCCGTGTGGTCGAAATGCAGGTGGGTCAGGAACACCTCGCCCACTTCGCTGGGCTGATGATCGGCCAGCACCAGCTGCCTGGCGACGCCATCTCCGCTGTCGATCAGGTACGACTTGCCGTGGACCACCAGCAGGCTCGCCGGCTGGGCGTGGGTCTTGCGCATCACCGGGCCGCCGGCCGTGCCGAGCAGAATCAGCTGGGTCTGGGCTTCCTCGGCGCCGGAAGGCGCACGCTCCGACTGCGCCCAGGCCGGGCTCGTCGCCAGGGCGAGCGACGCGATCAGCTGGGCGACGATCTTCCGAGGATGCATCTTCAATCCTTCCAATGGCTTAGCTCTAGGCGCGATCAGGAGCGGCCATCCCGCCGACAGACTCCTCTTGCCGAAAATCACTTAGCATTCTATCTATCGCGGCAACAATCATTAGAATACTAACTTTCTAGGTTCGGTTCGCCCCTGGCGTCCGGCGCCTGGAAGAGGGGGAAACCATGTCGAGGCACCAGATGAACGGCCCACGGGGGCGCATGCCAGTCGCGCAGCAACCTGACGCCGTGCGCGCCCGCTGCCTTGGCCCCGCTCAGCCCGGCCTCGCTCGCCGCCTGGACCAAAACGGGTTCTGCGTCCGTCGGGGCGCCCTGACTTCGAAAAGGATCATCATGAAAGCTCCTCTGATGCTCGGCGCCAGCCTGCTCGCGCTCGGTCTGTCGACCACGCCCGCCTTCGCCGCGGACACGACCACGACGGTCGAGGAGTTGGTCGTCACCGTCACCAAGCGGGCCCAAACCCTGCAGGAGGTGCCGATCTCCGTGGCCGCCGTCACCGGCGACGCGCTCGCCGCCCAGGCCGTGCACCAGTTCACCGACCTGCAGTCGACCGTGCCGAACCTGCAGATCGACCAGACCAACGGCAACTACGCGATCACCATCCGCGGCCTGGGCTCCGGCGCCAGCAACCTGGCCTTCGAGCAATCGGTCGGGCTTTTCGTCGACGGCGTCTATTCCAGCCGGGCCAGGTCGCTGCAGACCGCCTTCATGGACGTCGAGCGCGTCGAGGTGGTGCGCGGGCCGCAGGGCGCGCTGTTTGGCAAGAACACCAATGCGGGGGCGATCAGCATCGTCAGCAGGGCGCCCACCCGCGACTTCGCCGCCGAGGTGCGCGCGGGCGCGGAGGTGGAGCAGGGCGGGTGGAGTGGCAGCGGCTACATCTCCGGGCCGTTGAGCGACACGGTGGCCGCCCGTCTGTCGGTGACCGCCGGCCACGACGGCGCCTATATGAACAACCGCCTCACCCACACCGACGAGTATTCGACCGACTATGTGGGCGGTCGCGCCCAGGTGCTGTGGCGGCCGACCGACACCTTCGACGCCACCCTCAAGCTCGAGGGATCGCAGAACGACATCGACGGCAGCAACATCGTCTTCAACAAGCTGGGAACCAACGCGCTCGGCAATCTGGCGCGCGCCCAGGCCGGCGGCGCCGGCGTGGCCCAGGAGTGGCCCGGCTTCTGGCGCACCGCGGCCACCGACCGTCCCGATTACAACAACACCAAGAGCGGGGCGGGCACGGCGACCTTGAACTGGAAGGTGGGCGACTGGAAGCTGACCTCGATCACCTCGTACTCGGGCATCAAGTCCGACCAGGAGATCGACACCGACGTCAGCGCCCTGAAGCTGCTCGACGCCAACCAGGCCGAGCGGTCCAGCCAGTTCTTCCAGGAATTCCGGGCCCTGGGCAGCCTGGGCGACGCCGATATCACCACCGGGGTCACCTATATGAAGACCAAGCTGAAGATCGTGCAGCTCGTCTTCTACAACGGCGCGCCCTATGGCCTGGCCGCCTACCAGGCGAACGCCAATCGCAGCTTCCACCAGGACGGCTCGTCGATCTCGCCCTATGTGGCCGTGGACTACCGCCTGTCGGACCACTGGCAGGCCAGCGCCAGCCTGCGCTATTCGCGCGAGGAGAAGACCGCCCACATCACCAACAGCTACGTGGGCACGTTGCCGATCACCTCGATGCCCTACGACTTCCACGGCAAGAAGACCGAGGGGCTGTGGGACTACTCGGCGCGCATCAAGTACAAGATCAATCCCAGCGCCCAGATCTATCTGAGCTACGCCACCGGCACCAAGGGCGGCGGGTTCATCTCCAATGACGGGGCGCTGGGCTACAACGTCACCTTCAACAACGGCAAGATCAGCTACGAGCCGGAGAAGGCGAAGTCCTGGGAGCTCGGCGGCAAGTTCCGGCTGTTCGACGGCCGCGGCGACCTGAACGTCGCGCTCTTCTCGACCGACTTCAAGAACCTGCAGGTCTCGTCCTACACCGGCACCGCATTCACCACCGGCAACGCCGCCGAGGCCACCTCGAGAGGCGTCGAGATCGAGACCAACTGGCGGCCGACCGAGCACATCAGCTTCGGCGGCAGCATCGCCAAGCTGGACGCCAAGTACGACGATTATCCGGGCGCGGCCTGCGTCTACAACGCGCCGCCCACCTGCGTGCCGAAGACGAACAACCTGAAGGGCTACCGCCTTACCCGCGCGCCCGACTGGAAGGGCAACGCCTATGTCGAGGTGAGCGGCCACGTGACCGCGGGCCTGACCCTGACCGGTCGCGTGTCGGCCGACTACACGGACCTGTCCTACTACCAGTCGGACATGAACCCGCTGAACGCCCAGAAGGCCTACACCAAGCTCAATGCGCGCCTGGGTTTGAAGCCGGACCAGGGCGACTGGGAACTCGCCCTGATCGGCCGCAACCTGACCAATGAAGTCACCTTCAGCCAGGCCTTCTCCGTTCCTCTGATCGGCGGAGACAGCCATGGGGTGATGATCAACCCGCCGCGGACGATCACCCTGGAGGCGGTGAAGCGCTTCTAGGCGTCCGCGCCCGCGTGGCATGCCCCGCCCCGGGCGCGCCCGCAGAGCCTCCGCCTCCCGTATGCGGGGCGGGGGCTCGATCCTCGGCCGGGGCCGGCGCGGCTGCACCCCGGAGGTCCCCGAAAGCCATTGACGCGTCGGGGTCGTTAGTTAGATATCGAAGTATATGGCCCGGCGCGCCGGCGCCCGAGGAGAAGGTCGATGGAGGATCTCGCCAAGCGCTTCTTCGACGCCGTCGAGCGCGGGGACATCGACGCGGTTTACGACTGCTACCAGCCGGACGCCCGCTCCGGGGCGAAGGCCGACGGCGTCGAGCACGCCCGGGACGAAAACGCGCGGGCCGTGCGCTGCCGGGGCTCGCGGA
>CAMFHW010000352.1 GCA_945952175.1 uncultured Phenylobacterium sp.
CGGCATCGGCACCCTGGAGCGCACCAGCCGCGCCGACCGCATGAGCGTCGACAGCGCGATCATGGGCGACCCCACCAAGCTGTCGCTCAACAAGCTCGACCTGACGGTGGCCACGGGCCAGCCCGCGATCCGCCCCGGCGATGGCAAGGGCGCGCTGACGCTGGCCCAGTTCGCCGATCAGCCCACGACCTTCGAGGCCGCCGGCACGCTCGGCAAGGTCAACATGACGGTCGCCCGCTACGCCGCGGAGTTCGGCGGCGCCATCGGCCGCCAGGCCGAGGCGGCGGACACCCGCATGAAGTCGGCCCAGTCCGTCTCCACCGAGGCCACGGCCCGGCGGCAGTCGGTCGAAGGGGTCAATCTCGACGAGGAGCTCGTGCGCCTCACCACCTATCAACAGGCGTTTAACGCTTCCGCCCGGATGATCCAGGCGACCAAGGAGCTGTTCGACGTCCTGACCGGCATGATCTGAGGACCGCGTCATGTATCGAGTTTCGACAGGCGGAAACTACAGCGCGGTGCTGGCCAACCTGATGGCCGCCCAACAACGGCAGATGGACGCCGGCAACCAGGTCGCGACCCAGAAGAAGGGCACCGATCTCAAGGACTATGCCCGCAACGCCGAGATGCTGACGGCGATGAACTCCATCGACAACCAGCTCGGCGGCTATCTCGACCAGAACAAGCTGATCGCCGACAAGCTGGAGACCCAGGACTTCGCGCTGAACCAGGTGGCCGACGCCACCGACCAGACGCGGCAGACCATCGCCGACGCGATCGCCAGCGGCCGCGTCGACACCCTGATGCAGGACATCGGCAATCAGTTCGCCAACGCCGTCGGCGGGCTGAACGCCCGCTATGGCGGCAAGTACCTGTTCGCGGGCGGCCAGATCGACACCGTGCCGGTCTCGGCGACCGCCATGGCCGATCTCACCGATCCCACCAAGGTGACGGCCGACTTCTTCCACAACGACACCTACGTCACCCAGGCCAAGGTCGACGACGCGACGACGGTCAATACCGGTCTCCTGGCCGACAAGCTCGGCACGCCGCTGATGGACGCCTACAAGGCGATCCAGGCCTTCAACGAGGGGCCCGACGGGCCCTTCACCGGCAACCTGACCGACAACCAGCGCGTCTTCCTGGAAGGCCAGCTCAAGGGCTGGGCCCAGGTGCACACCGACCTCGTCACCAGCACGGCCCGCAACGGCATGGTCCAGCAGCGGGTCGACAGCGTGAAGACCGACCTGACCAACCGCCAGAACAGCATCAAGGGCATGATCGGCGGTATCACCGACGCTGACATGACCCAGGCCGCCACCAATCTGTCCCAGGCCCAGATGGCGGTTCAGGCGGCCGCCCAGGTCTTCCTGTCGCTACAGAACTCGTCCCTGCTCAACGTCCTGAAATAGCGAGGCAAAGCGCCACGGCCTCGCAATGGCGGGGGCGAGGCGCTACATGGGGCGCATGAACGCTCCCTTCGCCGACAGCGCCGTCGAGGCCGCCCGGGCCGCCGTGGGCCTGCCCGCGGGCGCGCGGGTGATCGCCGCCATGTCCGGAGGGGTGGATTCCACCGTCACCGCCGCCCTGCTGGCGCGCGCCGGCTACGATGTGGTGGGCGTGACCCTGCAGCTCTACGACCACGGGGCGGCGATCCAGAAGAAGGGCGCCTGCTGCGCCGGCCAGGACATCCACGACGCGCGCAGCGCCGCCGAGGTCATCGGCATCCCGCACTACGTCCTCGACTATGAGAGCCGCTTCAAGCAGCAGGTGATCGAGGATTTCGCCGACGCCTATCTGCGGGGCGAGACGCCGGTGCCCTGCATCCGCTGCAACCAGACGGTCAAGTTCCGCGACCTGCTGGACGTGGCCCGCGACCTGGGCGCCGAGGCCATGGCGACCGGCCACTATGTGCGCCGCGAACTCGGCGCGGCCGGGCCGGAGCTGCGCCGCGCCGCCGATCCGGCGCGCGACCAGAGCTATTTCCTGTTCGCCACCACGGCCGAGCAGCTCGACTACCTGCGCTTCCCCCTGGGCGGCCTGCCGAAGCCGGAGGTGCGACGGGTCGCGGCCGAATTGGGCCTGGCCATCGCCGACAAGCCGGACAGCCAGGACATCTGCTTCGTGCCGGAAGGCCGCTACACCACGGTGATCGACCGCCTGCGCCCGCAAGGCGCGGAGCCGGGCGAGATCGTGCACCTGGACGGCCGGGTGCTCGGCCGCCACGAGGGCGTGACCCGCTACACCATCGGCCAGCGCCGCGGCCTGAACGTCGCGGTGGGCGATCCGCTGTTCGTGGTCAGGATCGACGCCGACGGCCGCCGCGTGATCGTCGGTCCGCGCGAGGCCCTGCGCACCTCGGCGGTGCGGTTGAAGGAAATCAACTGGCTGGACGCCGCGCCGCCGGCGGACCGCCCCGTGCTCGCCCGCGTCCGCTCCACCGCCGAGCCGACCGTGGCGACCATGACCGGCGAGTTGGTCACCTTCGCCGAGCCCGAATACGGCGTCTCCCCGGGCCAGGCCTGCGTGCTCTATGCGCCGGAAGCCCCGGACCGGGTGCTGGGCGGCGGGTTCATCGAAGCGACGGTCGGCGCGGCCATCTGACGTTCCGGCGCCTTGCGCTCGGCCATGTTGCAGCGCACATCAGCGTCGAAAGCTTCAAGGAGCCTCCGACCATGTCCGTCGCCGATCCCGTCGTCATCGCCGCCTACGCCCGCACGCCCATGGGCGGCTTCCAGGGTTCGCTCTCGCCGGTGAAGGCGACCGACCTCGGCGCAGCTGCGGTGAAGGCGGCGGTCGAACGCGCCGGGCTGAAACCCGAGGACGCCGACCAGATCATCATGGGCTGCGTCCTGCCGGGCGGCCTCGGCCAGGCGCCGGCCCGCCAGGCGGCGCTGGGCGCGGGCCTGCCGAACTCGGTGGAGGCCACGACCGTCAACAAGATGTGTGGTTCGGGCATGCAGGCCGCGATCCTGGCGCATGACGCCCTGGCCGCCGGCTCGGCCGACGTGATCATCGCCGGCGGCATGGAGAGCATGACCAACGCGCCCTACCTGCTGGCCAAGCACCGGGGCGGCGCGCGCATCGGCCACGACACCATCTCCGACAGCATGTACCTGGACGGGCTCGAGGACGCCTATGAGCCGGGCCGGCTGATGGGCTCTTTCGCCGAGGAGACCGCCAAGTCCTATCAGTTCACGCGCCAGGACATGGACGCCTTCGCCATCTCCTCCCTGGCCCGCGCCAAGGCGGCGAGCGAGAGCGGCGCCTTCGCCCGCGAGATCGTCCCCGTCGAGGTGACCACCCGCAAGGGCGTCGAGACCATCAGCGCCGACGAGCAGCCGTCGAAGGCCGACCCGTCGAAGATCCCGACCCTGAAGCCCGCCTTCGCCAAGGACGGCGGCATCACCGCGGCCAATGCGTCCTCGATCAGCGACGGCGCCGCGGCCCTGGTCATGACCCGCGCCTCGGTGGCCGAGAAGCTGGGCCTGAAAGTGGTGGCCAAGGTCGTCGCCCACGCCGCCCACGCCCATGAGCCGGGCCTGTTCACCACCGCCCCGGTGCCGGCCATGCGGAAGGCGCTGAAGAAGGCCGGCTGGAGCGTCGACGATGTCGACCTGTTCGAGGTCAACGAGGCCTTCGCGGTCGTCGCGATGATCGCCGAGCGCGAGCTGGGCATTCCGCGCGACAAGCTCAACGTGAATGGCGGCGCCTGCGCCCTCGGCCATCCGATCGGCGCCTCGGGCGCGCGGATCCTGGCCACCCTGATCGCCGCCCTGGAGGCCCGGGGCGGCAAGAAGGGACTGGCCAGCCTCTGCATCGGCGGCGGCGAAGCCACCGCCATGGCGGTCGAGCTGGTCTAGGGACCTACTTTCCCGGACGATGCATCGCCATGCCGGCCGGGCCGTGCTCGGCCATCTGCAGCATGTTGATGGTCATGCCGTTGCCGAGCGTCATGTCGCCCGGCTTCATGCCCGCGGGGCAGGGGCCCTGGTAGGTCGCGTCCAGCGTCATCTTGTGCGCGCCGTTCATCTGCGGCGCGGCGGCGCCCTCGGTGGTGCTCTCCGCTTCGACCTTGTAGGCGCTGTTGAAGTCGCCGGTCATCGTGCCATGGCTGGTGGTCTTGCCGCCTTCGCCCATGTCGCAGGTCGAGGAGAAGCTCAGGCCGCCCGGGACGGGGGTCAGGGTCGGCTGGCCGCACTTCTCGCGCGCCACGCCGCCGCCCCAGACGGCCAGCTTGGCCTCGACGGCCTTGTCGACGCAGATGGTGCTGGACTGGGTCATGCCGGCGGTCGAGACGGTCTGCTTCCACAGGCCCTCCTTGCGCGTCGGCATGGTCGCGGGGCCGCTGGCCACGGCGGCGGCCGGTTTCGCCGCGCCCTCCGCCGAGGCCGCCTTGTCCGCCGGTTTGCTGCAGCCCGCCATCGCCACGCCCGCGGCCGCGGCCGCCATCAGTCCAACGCGCCAACCACCCATGGATGAACCTCCCAGATCTTCCGTTCGGCGAACGGTAATCGGGATCGATCGCGGGCGTAAGACGGTTATGATCGGCGCATGACCGAGACCTCCGTCCTCCGCGACACCGGCGCCCGCTACGAGATGGACGAGCGGGGCCTGACTTCCTGGGCCGACTATCGTCGTTCGGGCGGGCGGCTCTATATCGACCATGTCGAGGCGCCGGTCCCGCTGCGGGGCACGGGCGCCTCGGGGCGACTGATGGCCGCAGTCGCGGCGGACGCCCGCGCCAAGGGCCTGCGTATCACCCCGATCTGCGGCTATGCGGCCGCCTGGCTGCGCCGCAGCCACGAATTCCGCGACCTCGTGGACTGAGGGCCGCGGACCTTTCCGACGTCTTAACCATTGGAGGCGCCTGGCGGGGGGTGGGCGCCACCAGACGTCGCCCGGAT
>CAMFHW010000353.1 GCA_945952175.1 uncultured Phenylobacterium sp.
CGAGCGTGACGTAGAACATCCGGCCGATCGGCGAGTAGGTGGCCACGTCGGCGCGGTTGTCGGTGAAGGCGTTGGGCGCATAGGGGGGCATGCGGTCGGCGATGTTGTTCACGCCCACCGCGACCTTGGGCGATTTCAGCCAGTCCACGAGCCCGTCGAGCCGATAGGAAACCTGGGCGTCGAGCGTGTTGTAAGCCTTCACCTTCAGGGCCGTCGCGCCGCTGTTGGCGAAGGTGAAACCGCCGGCGCCCTGATCGTGGACACCGTCGACCCAGGTCGCGCCGATCACTACGTCCCATGGCCCCTTGGTCCAGTCGACCGAGCCATAGGCGCGCAGCTTGGGCTGAGTGCCGCCGGCCTGCGGACTGTTGCTGGCCGCGCCGGCGAACTCATAGAAGGCCTGCGACGGCAGGGCCTGGTACTTGTAGGACTCCAGATAGACACCGGTGAGGTTGAGGCTGAAGTCACCCCAGGCTTCGGTCGGGATCATATAATCGACGCTGAAGTCGTAGCTGGAGAGCTTGATGCCGCCCAGGTTCCGGAACTGGTCGATCACGTAGAGGTTGAGGTTGTTCACGCCGGGAGCGGCGTTGAGATAGGCCAGGAGATCGCCCGGATTGGTGAAGCCGACCGCCCCGGGCTGCCCCGGGAAGTTGTTGCGGGCCACGTTGGCTGCAAAGATCGAGGCGGAGCCGGCCTTGTTGACGTCGACCAGGATGTTGTTGAAGCCGATGCCTCCGGCGATGCCGCGCAGGTGGGCGTAGGTGTATTGAGCGCTCAGCGTCAGGCGCGGAATGAATTCCGGCTTGAAGGTCACGCTCATCGAGACGCTGTCGGACTTGGCGGGCGCCAGGTTCGGATTGTTGCCGTCCTCGGCGTTGAACGGACTGGACGGCTGGCCAGGGAATGCGCCCTGGATGATGGCGCCGCCGGCCTGGCGGGTGGCGGTCGGGCCGTACTCCGCATAGAGCGACGGCGCGGTGAACGACCTGGAGACCGTGCCGCGCAGCGTCAGCTGGGCGTCGATCGGCTGCCAGCGGAACCCGATCTTCGGCACTGTGCTGCTGCCTGCGTCGCTATAGTTCTCGTAGCGGACCGCCCCGAGCGGGTCGAAGGCATGGAAGGCCGGGATATTCCAGTCCTCGGAGGTGATCGGCACGCGCACCTCGGCGAAGGCCGACTTGATGGTCCGTGACTTGGAGAAGGGATCGAAGAATTGGCCGCCTAGCCAGCGCTGGGCGGTCGGGCCGGTGTTGCGGCCGTTGATATCCGCGCTGGCCGACAGGGCCTCGCGACGCCAGGCCCCGCCCACGGCGAGCCCGATATCGCCGGCCGGGAGCTTGAACGCGACGGTGGTCACCTTCAGATCGACGGTGTCCAGCGTGCTCTTGCCGTTGATCGTCTCCACGCCCAGCAGGTGGGTGAGCGAGGCCGGGTCGCGGCCCGAGCGGGCGAACGGGTCGAGCGCAGGGGTGAGGACCAGCGGGGAATTGGTGTCGAAGGCGCTATAGACCTTGCTGAACTTGCCGCCCGCGAGAGGGTTGCCGCTGGCGTCGAAGCCGCCGGCGATGGCCAGGGCGACATTCGGTCCGAAGATGACGTTGGACTGCAGCTGCTCAAGCTTGTCCTGGCTGTGCGTGAACGCCGTCTCCCACCGGAAGTCGTGTTCCGCGACCTCGAACTCGCCGCGCAGCCCGACGGTCGCGCGGAACTTGTCGGTGGTGTTGTGGTACTGTTTGGGCGCCTGAGGCACGCCGAACTGCACGCCGGCTAGTGTGGCGGTGGTGGGGTTGTAAGGCGCGCCGGCGGGCACGCTGACCGCCACCACGCGTGGCAGGAATTGGGTGAAGCTCTTGCCGTGAGCGTATTCGCTGTCGCCGAACAGCTCGACCTTTCCCTCGTCGAACAGCTTCAGGGTGAAGCTGCCGGTGAGCGCGCTGACCTCCTGCCGCAGGAGCAGGGTCTGGAACTGGGAAAGGTCATAGCTCTGACCGATCGCCGCGGCGTTTGAGGCGGTATAGACCCCGGGAACCAGGGCCGCGAGGCTGGGCGCGGTGGCCAGGGCGCCCGTTGGCACGGCGGCGCTCGGCGAGGCCAGGCTCGGATTGAGCAGGAAGGTCCCGACCGCCCCGGGGACGTTGGTGGCGTTCACATAGAACGGATGGGTGAAGCCCCGATCCTTCTGATAGAGCGGGTCGGTCTGGTTGTAGGAGCCGCTCACCATGACGTCGAGCCGGTCGGCGAAGGTGTGGCCAGCGGTGAAATAGGCCGACTTCTCGGTGTAGCCGCCATCGGCCCCGGCGTAGCGGCCGCCGACCTCGAAGCCGTCGAAGTCGTGCTTGAGGATGAAATTGACCACGCCGCCGATCGCGTCGGAGCCGTAGATCGCGGAGGCCCCGTCCTGCAGGACCTCGACCCGCTCGATCGCGCTGGGCGGAACTTGATTGACGTCGACGAAGATCTTGCCGCCGACACCGGCGATGGCGCTGACCGCGGCCCGGCGGCCGTTGATGAGCACCAGGGTGTCGAGATCGCGCAGGCGCGCCTGGGAGCCGCCCGCCGTGTTCTGGTTGGTGTTGTTCGCGTTGCTGTTGCCGGTGTTGCCGCGCCCCTGGAAGGCGGGAAGCGACTTGCGCAACACCTCCAGCGCGTTGGATCCAACACCCGTCTTGGCGATCTTCTCGGCGTTGACCGTGCTGACCGGCACGGCCACGGCGTCGAGGGTGGTCGGCAGCGCCGAGCCGGTGACCACCACCTCTTCCACCTGAGTCGCCGCCTCCGGCGCGGCCTGGGCCGCCTGGGCGAGTCCCAAGACGGCGGCCGTCGCCAAAAGAGCCGACCGATATCGGACACCAAGCTTACCGTGCATGAGAGCCTCCCTGACTTGTTCTGATCGCGCCGCCCGCTGACGCGGCGCGGCGGCCCTTCCCCTCGAAATCGAAGACAGGCGAGCGACACGCGGCGCCGGATCGGCGATCGGTTCGCGGCGACGCGACGCGCATGCGATTGGCGGCATGGTCCGATGCCCCGCGTCCAAGCCGCGGAGCGTCCTGGCTGGCCAGGAAGTCCCGCTGCGTTTCCACCCGTCGGCCCCGGGACCCGCCCGGAACTCGTCTTGTTGCTGGGGACCTTCAGGGTCCAGAATAACGGGAAGCTGAACGCATCCTGAATTATTGTTTATCTAGCCAAGCCTGAGCCCGCTGCACGGGCGTGGCGCGCCAACGGCGAACCTGAAAGGCTGTTCAGCCTGGCTTCACCTGGCGGTCAGGTTGGCGAGGTCAGTTGGCGCCAACGACAACGAAGTCTTGGAGGAAAGGATAGCGCCATGTCGGCGACACCATGGATTCTGCCTGCGGCCCTGGCCGCCAGCCTCATCGCCAGCGCGGCCGCCGCCCAAGCTCCCGCGCCCGCCAAGAATTGGACCCCGCCGGCTCAGCGCATCTACGCCCAGGTGCTGTCGGACCGGACGATGGCCGCCCACCCTGAGTTGCTCAGCGTCACCTTCCATGGCGTGCCGCCCGGCCAGCACGACGTCTACACCATGTTCGCCGGCTCCTATCCGGAGCGGATCGGCAACCCTGACGACCCTGACGACATCGACGTCAGCAAGAAGGGGATCACCATCCTCGACCCTCGCTGGCGCAGGACCAAGGATACGGTGAAGAAGTACGTCGTCCTGATGCCGCTGCGCGACGCCCACGCCGAGAATGTCGGCCTGATCGTCTATGCCTTCCGCACCGAGGCCCAGCCCGGCAAGGGCGAGCGGGATTACGCCCTGCAGGCGATGGATCTGCGCGACGCGTTGGAAAAGGAAATTCCGAGCTACGACGCCCTATTCCAGCCCGCCAAATGACTTCCTCCGCTCCGCCCCCTACAGGAGCCGGACAACTGAAAAGGCCCCGCCGATCGGCGGGGCCTTCTTCTTGCGGGCCGAAGTCGGCGCGCGGCTAGGCGCCGAATTGGCCCATCGCCAGCAACGCGAGCGTCACGGTGATCGCCCCGCCGATACGGGTGGCGATCTGGGCGAAGGGCATCAGTTGCATGCGGTTGGCGGCGGTCAGAATGGCCACGTCGCCGGTTCCTCCTTGGCCGGAGTGACAGGCGGCGACGATGGCCACGTCGATCGGATACATCCGAAGCCAGCGCGCGGTCAGAAAGCCCGTCGACATGAGGGTCGCGACGGTGGCGATGATGGTGACGATGTTGGCGAAACTGAAGGCCGCCATCAGCTTTTCCCAGGGCGTCATGGCAACCCCGATCGCGAACAGCAACGGATAGGTCACCGCCGTGCGGAAGAACTGATAGACCGAGAAAGCGCCCTGCTCGAGGTCTGGCGAGACGAGCCGCCCGAGCTTGAGCAGCACCGCCAGGAACAGCATGGTCACGGGACCCGGGAAGTCGAACAGCTTCTGGGCCAACGCCCCCACCAGATAGAGGGTCACGGCGGTCAGGGCCGCAGCCGAAACGGTGGTGACCGCCGGCGAGCGCACGGGACTCGCGGCGGTGTCGAGAGGGACATCCTGCTCGCCCACGGTCAATCGCCCCTCACCCGTGAGGGCTGGAAAGCGTTTGCCGACCATGTTCAGGACTCCGGAGAACAGGATGGCGGTCAGGCTGCCGAACATCACCGCCGGCAGGACCTCGGCGAGCAGCGGCCCCTGGGGCAGGTGCTGCAAGTGCGCGTAGCCGATCGAGAGCGGGATCGCCCCCTCGCCCGCGCCGCCCGCCATGATCGGGATCACGACATAGAGGAGGGTGTGCCGCGGCTCGAGGCCCAGAAGAGTCCCCACCGCGACCCCGACGGCGGCGGCGAGCACCGAACCCAGGGCCAGCGGCACGAAGATCTTCAGGAAACCAGCGATCAGCACCCGACGATCCATCCCGAAAATCGAGCCGACGATG